>CAKQEE010000129.1 GCA_934230055.1 uncultured Clostridia bacterium | reverse complement strand
AACATACACAGTCTTACCGCAAGATTTTCCTCTTTCGGGGTGGAAATTATACCGTAATCCACCATTTCCGCTTTTTTGCGGTCTTCTTTTTTTATAACGCCGTATCCAAGCGTTGCCAACCCCGGATCGAAACCCACTATTATCATAAAATATATTGTACTTTAATTTAACGTAAATGTCAATGAAAAACGCACGGCACGCCCTATCCCGCAAAACGCAACCGCCCGCGTAAGGCTCTGTCCACTCCGACCGCCGCCGTTATAAACCGCCCGCACGCGCAAAAAAGCCTTCGTATTCGGCAAAGTTTTATATATGCGCATATATTCTGCCCGCCTCGTTAAGCTCCTTTTTGCGTGCTTTTCGGTCGGGCATATATTCGGTAATAAGCCTTTGGAATTCCGCGCCGTGATTCGGCACTTTTATATGCAAAATCTCGTGCAGAACGACGTATTCAATCAGTTTTACGGGCGTTTTGGCAAGTTGAAGATTAAAAGTTATCTTTTTCGTTTTAACGTTGCAACTACCCCAACGCGTGCGCATATTTCGCAAGTTAAAGCCGCTCGCGTAAAGCCCCGTAAGCCTTTCGCAATCCCCTATCATCGGTTCTAAAACTTTTATAAGCTTTTCTTTGTACCACCCGTTTACCGCCCGCGTTTTATCGCTTAAAGTCGCGCCGAAAGGCACCGTAAAAATCGCCTCTTTCCCCAAAATTTCCAAACCGAAAAGCTTTCCCTCTTTAACGGCAAGCTCGTATCTTTCGCCTAAAAAATAAAACGGTTCGCCGCTACGGAAAGCGTTCGCCGTTTTTTCCTTTTCAGCAACGCTCAAAGCGGCAAATTCCGCGCGCTTACGGTTTATCCACCCCGCTTTTTGCTTTACGAACGCGTAAATAACCGCATCTTGCACCGAGTGAGGTGCGGAAACCACCGTTTTACCGCTCGGGTAAACGTATATTCTTAAAATTCTTGCCCGTCCCTTTCTTATCGTCACGGGAATTCCTTCTATAAAGCTTTCGTATTCGCACGCCTTTTTAAAAAGCATCGTTCCTCTCCGTAAAAAACGGCGCGCACTCGGCACGCCGTTTTTTTTATCCTGTTTAACCGCTTTTTCGCGCTTATTCGCCCGCCGCTTCTTTCAGCCTTTCGGTGCGAATGGCTTCCGCATTGATTATTTCGGGCGCGACGTAAGTCGGCACGACTTTATGCAGCGTTTCTTTGGCAAGGTCGTCGTTGCCCGATTCCGCGGCTTCTTTAAGCATATACAGCTTTTCCGCAAGCTGTTCGGGCGAAATGGGCGTGTCCTTTTCCACGAAAATCATATCGTTATCGGTTTTTCCGAGCTGTTCGGTTTTTACGAGCAGTTCTTCGTAAAGTTTCTCGCCGGGACGCAAACCCGTTTCAATAATATCTATATCCTTATAAGGCTCTAACCCGGAAAGACGTATCATATTTTCCGCAAGGTCTAAAATCTTTACGGGTTTACCCATATCGAGAACGAACAACTCGCCGTTTTTCGCCATTGCGCCCGATTGTAGAACGAGCTGGCTCGCTTCCTGAATAGTCATAAAATATCTTATGATACGCTTGTCCGTAACGGTTACGGGACCGCCGCTTTTTATCTGCCTTTTAAATAGCGGAATAACCGAACCCGCGCTTCCCAGAACGTTTCCGAAACGCGTTGCGCTGTACGTCGTATAATCGGAAGTTTTGCTGTGACATTGCACTATCATTTCGCACATACGCTTCGTCGCGCCCATAACGTTGGTGGGATTTACCGCCTTATCGGTAGAAACCATCATAAAGCGTTCCGCGCCGTACTTTTCGGCAAGCTCCACGCTGTTGAGCGTTCCGAAAACGTTGTTTTTTATCGCTTCGCAACAGTTATGTTCCATAAGCGGAACGTGCTTATGCGCCGCCGCGTTAAGAACCACGTTCGGGCGATAGGTGTCGTAAACCTTTTCGAGCGCGGGTCTGTCGCATACCGAAAGAATTTCCACCCGAATATCGAGCATATCCCCGTAAATGCGTTTAAGTTCCTGCTGAACCTCGTACGCGCCGTTTTCGTAAACGTCTAAAATAACCAAGGTTTTCGGGTGCATTTTGGCTATCTGCCTGCAAAGCTCGCTACCGATGCTTCCACCGCCGCCCGTTATCAGTATAACCTTGTTTTTATAATAGGCGCAGGTCGCGTCGTCGTTTACGTAAATCGGTTTTCTGAAAAGCAGTTCTTCTATATCGAATTCGCGCAGAAGCCTTTTCTGTTCGCCCGCCTGCTTAACCACGGGGTAATCGTATACCTTAACGTCGCAACCGAGCTGCTTGAATTTTTCGTAAATACTCTTTTTACGTTCCGCCGCAAGGGTGGGAACGGCAACTACCACGCACTTTATCGCGTGCTTTTCGAGAATCTCTTTGTTTACGGTGCTTTCCCTTACGACGGGAACGTTATAAATCTCTCTGCCGCACTTGTCGCTTTCCATATCTATAAAAAGCTTCGGATAATACTCGGTGCGTTTGTTGCTTATAAACTCTTCCGCAAGCCCTACCGCCGTGCGCCCCGTTCCGATTATCGCCACGTTCACCTTTTTAACGCTTACGATTACGTCCTCTATCTTAACGGTGTTAAAGGTTATAATTTTAACGGCGTTCGCAAGAAGTTTTCCGAGCTTATTATCCCTTTCGCAACACTTATACGCATAGCGATATAACATTCTTATAACGAGCGCGGCTATAAGCGAAACCCCTACCGCCGCCAAAGAACGCGCCGCCGAAACGGTGGTTTTTAAGGGTAAAAACCTTTCCGCCGCAATAAGCGCCAAAGAAGCGCATACGTCCGCAAGCAAAATTCTTAAATAGCTTTGAACGCCGCCGTAACGCCACACCTGATTGTATACTTTGAACAACAGCCTGAACAAAAATACGAGCAAAAACGCCACCGCGAAGTGTATCAAAAATTCCGCTTTTCCCGCAAGCTCGGAAGCCGAATCCACAAAAAACAAAAAGAAACACGCCGCAAGAAGAATTATCGCGTCGTATAAAAACAACAAGAACTTATTGAAATATACCGTTTTTCCCTTGCGGGCGGTTTCGGTCTTTTCCTTTTTGCAATCTTCTTTCATACTCTCTCCGTAAATTTACTTTCCCCGATTGCAGGCGTTCTATTTCCCGCCGCCGCGCGCCGCGGTCATCGTTGCCGCTTGCTTTTAAGTCCGCGCGTTTAATATATATTAACACAACGACCGAAAAAAATCAACCTCTTTTTTTGCAAATAGCAAAATATCCCGAATAAACCGCCTCTCATTGCGCAATTTTTGCCACAAAACGGAAAAAACAAACTTTCGGAATACGGGCGATGAATAAGCATCCCTCCGAGCGGGAGAAAGTGGCAGACGAAGGCTGACGAATAAGGCGTCTTCACAAAATTTAGAATACCCGAAGGGCTAAACCTTATAAATAAAGGAGCGTCCCCTTCTTTCACTTATTATTATATCCTGCACTCAAAAATGTCAAGCTTTTTATAAAGCTTATAAATCGACCGATAAAAAACCGATTTAACCTTTTCTTTCTTTTACGAATATACTGTATAAACCGAACAAAGGAGGATTTTTTCGATGTGCTGTTTATTCGGCTGCAATAATAATTGCAGAAATATAAATTGCGGTAATCGCCCCGTGATTATAAGAGGTCCCCAAGGTCCCGCGGGACCGCAGGGTGCAAGGGGACCTATCGGTCCTATGGGACCGCAGGGTTTTACAGGCGCAACCGGTGCCACGGGTGCAACGGGTCCGCAAGGTCCACAGGGACCGCAGGGTGAAACCGGTGCCACGGGCGCAACGGGTCCGCAGGGACCGCAGGGCGCAACCGGTGCCACGGGCGCAATAGGTCCGCAAGGTCCGCAGGGACCGCAGGGTGAAACCGGTGCCACGGGTGCAACGGGTCCCCAAGGTCCGCAGGGACCGCAGGGTGAAAC
>CAKQEE010000128.1 GCA_934230055.1 uncultured Clostridia bacterium | reverse complement strand
GAATGTATTTGAGATTCTTCGGTTCGCAAATTCCATTGTCGCACGGCGAATGGACGACGGTTCAGCTTCCGCTTTCGGTGTTAAAAGAAAACATTAACGCAAGCTTCCAAGCTTATTATTTTGCCGGCTCGGGCGAATTCGTGTTTGCGATGACCGAGATAAGATTTACGCAGGATTATACCGTAACCTTTAAGGACTCGAACGACAAAACGCTCGGCACGACGAAAGTTTCGCAAAACGGAAAATTGAATAAGAGTCTTCTTCCCGCGGCGCCTGCCGGTTATGAATACGGCTGGACGCTTAACGGTAAAGCGTTCGATTTAAATACCCCCGTTACGGAGGATATAACGCTCGTCGGAACGCTGAAAATAAAAACCGTCGGTCTGAAAACTGCATATATGCAAATGAACGGTACGGAATATTTCGACGGTAAGGAATACAACGTTAGCATAGGCGGAAAGATTGCGGTGCTCTATCAGACAAAGAACGTGGGTTGGGCAGAGGTTTACGAACAGCTTATGTTCGATATGACCGCCGAGGATATTGCCGCATGGCAAGCTATGGGGTATAACTATTTAGACGTCGATTTCTACGTCAACAATTACGGAAACGAATCCGCTATGTTGGTAAAATTCTACGGAACGGATATGCCCGTTACTAACGGCGGTTGGAATACCGTAAAATTATCGCTCGATACGATTGCCGAAAAACTCGGAGGAACTTTTCAGATTTATTACGGCGCGTATGCGGGTAACTTCGAGTTCGGAATGGCAACGCCGAGATTAAGTAAGGGCGTAGCGGTATCTCTCGAAGACGAATCGGGAAGGAGTCTCGGAACGACAGAACTTGTAAACGGAAGGGTAGACCGCAACAGCCTGCCCTCCGCTCCTGCCGGTTACGAATACGAATGGACGTTAAACGGTACGACTTTTGATTTCGATACGGTAATCACCGAAGACGTAGTTCTCGTTTGCAGAAGGGTGATAAAGACCATTCGTTTAACAAAAGTGTATATGCAGATGAGCGGCGCGGAATACTTTGACGGAATCGAATACGATAAAGTCGTAAGCGGTAAGATGGCAGCCGTGTATCAGGAAAAGAACGTAGGTTGGGTAGAGGTTTACGAGCAGCTCATGTTCAACGTTACCGCGGCAGACGTGACGTTCTGGAAGAACTCCGGCTATACGTCCATAGAAACGGATATTTACGTTCATAACTACGGGAACGAATCCGCAATGTGCGTAAAATTCTACGGAACGGACATTGCTCTTATCAACGGACGGTGGAACACCGTAAAACTTCCGCTCGCCGCCATTGCGGATAAAACGGGTGAACAATTCCAGGTATATATGGGTGTATATGCAGGTAATTTCCAATTCGGAATCACTTCTCCGAGATTAACTAAAGACTATACCGTTTCGCTTGTGGACGAATCGGGAAGCTCGATAGGGAACGGTTCGTTGTCTAACGGCAAGGTAGATAAAAACAGCCTTCCCTCCGCTCCCGCAGGGTTTATATACAGCTGGCAGTATAACGGCGCAGACTTCGATTTTGAAACCGTTATAACGGGAGATATAACCCTTACGGCGGTGAAAAAGATAAAATCTATCGGATTAAAGAAGATGTATATGCAGATGAGCGGCGCGGAATATTTCGACGGCGTTGAATACGACAAAACCGTAGACGGAAAAACCGCAATCGTTTATCAGGAGAAAAACGTGGGCTGGGTAGAGGTTTACGAACAGCTTATGTTCGACGTGACTACGGAAGATATTGCCGCGTGGAAAGCCGCGGGCTACAATTATATCGAAGTAGACTTTTACGTTCATAATTACGGAAACACTTCCGCTATGTGCGTAAAGTTTTACGGAACGGATATTGCGCTTACCAACGGCGGCTGGAATACCGTAAAGCTTTCGCTTGATACGCTTGCGGCAAATATCAGCGGTCAATTCCAGATTTTTTACGGCGCGTATGCGGGTAATTTCCAGTTCGGAATGGCAACCCCGCAACTTGCAAAGTGACGTTTTTCGGCATAGACGGGAGTTTGTTTAAGAAATTAAGACGTAGTCTTATTTATAAAAACCGGCGTGTAAAACGCCAAAAAGGAGGGTTAATAAGAGATATGAAAACTTATGAAAGGCCGAGAATGACAGTTCTATCGTTTTTGGCAACGGATATTATGGCGGTGTCCGGCGGTAACGTTTTCGGTTCCTCGACGTTTGATTTCAATGAAAACGGCAAATGGGAATAAGCCGGAAACGACAGGCAGAACAAGGAGTTATCAGATGAAAAAAATAGGGATTGTACTGTTGATCTTATGCTTGTTTTTAGTCGGCTTATTTGCCGTGGCATGCGGAGATAGTTCGACTGAAAATACAAGCAAGGACAAGGAAACCGAAAAGGGCGGAGAAACCACTCCGTCGGAAACAATCGTTGTGAAGCCTATTCAAAACGGCGGATCATACGAATTTAATTAAAAACAGGAGAAATATCGATGAAAAAACTTGGTTTGACAATTATGTCTGCAGTTTGCGCTTTATGTTTGTCCTTATGCGCCATAATAGGATTCGATTCCGTAAATTATGTCAGCGCGGAAACGGGCGTAACGTTAAGCGAAACGAAGGTAATGCGTTCTACGCAGAACGACGGCGTACTTTTGGCTACGGCTATAAAGAATATGGACGCCGTATTTGAAATCGGTTATGAATTGACCGTCAGCGAAGGCGAGGTTGATATAAAAACCGATGCGGAAATAAGAAACACCAGATATTACGAAGCAATTCAGACGGGAACGAAAACGTGGTACGCTGCGGATATTTTCGGCTCGGAGTACGAAGGCGCGGGAATTATAGCGTGGGAAATAGCCTATAATGCGGAATATACATACCATGCTACCGCTTACGCAAAAGAGGGTACGCTCGTCGAGGGCGGTATAGATGTAGCTAACGCGCAAACGATAAAAAACGCGACGAAAACTATTGCGTTATATACAGTTTCCTTGCAGAACGAAGCGGGAGAAGAGCTTTCTTCTTTCGAGGTTATGCACGGCGGTTCCGTTTCCGAAACAGCGGCTGAAAAGTCTGTCGCGGGCTATACCTACGACTGGACGCTTAACGGCTCCGCTTACGATTTCGCCGCGGCTGTAACCGAAGACGTAGTTCTTGTCGGTACGAACAAACAGTTAAAAGCCATCGGACTGGATTTGCTTTATATGCAATTCAACGGAGAACCTAATACGAGCGGCATCGAATACGGAAAGACTGTTTCCGGCAAAGTTTCGGCTGTTTATCAGGAAGTGAATCCGGGAGGTTGGTCGGAGGTTTATGAACAAATCAAAATCGACTCGACGACCGCAGACGTAGAGGCTTGGATTGCCGACGGATATACCCACGTTGCAGTTGATATTTACGTTCATAATTACGGAAACACTACCGATATGAATCTTCAATTCGACGGAACGATTATAACGTCTATAACGAACGGTCAATGGAATTCTGTGGAGATTCCGCTGAGTATACTTGTTTCCCGTAAGCAATTTCAGGTATATTACGGAGCTTATGCGGGGAACTTCCAGTTTGCCATAACCATTCCCCGGTTGATAAAAAATATCACCGTAACGCTGCAAAGCGAATCGGGAGAATCTCTCGGAACGGCAAGCTTATCGGGTGGCAAGGTAGATAAAAGCAGTCTTCCCGCCGCACCTGCAGGTTTTGAATACGCTTGGCAATTAAACGGCACGAACTTCGACTTTGAAACCGTTTTAACGGAAAACATAACCCTTACTGCGGTGAAGAAAGTTAAGTCTATCGGATTTAAAACTGTTTATATGCAACTTGACAGCGGAGAACACAAAACAGACGGAATAACCTACAACGAAACGGTAGAGGGTAAAACTGCTATGATAAAACATACAGAATCGGTTGGTTGGAATGAGGTTAACGAACAACTTATATTGAACGTGATGGCGGAAGATATTGCCGCGTGGAAAGCCGCGGGCT
>CAKQEE010000127.1 GCA_934230055.1 uncultured Clostridia bacterium | reverse complement strand
CAAGCACCGTGATTCCCGCAAGAAAATCCGCGTATTCGGAACGGGTTTTCATCAGCGTGTCCCTGCCCTTTTCTTTTACGTAGCTGTAAACGATATTTTCATCGGACTTTACCAAAAGCTTTACTATCTTTTCCAAAACGGTCATATAGCCGCCGCCGTTTGCGCGTAAATCCAGAATAAGCTTGTTTTTTCCGCGTTTTTGCATTTCCGCAAGAGCGGCTTTCATCTGCTCCGCCGCCTCTCCCTCGACAGAGGAAAGGGATATATACGCAACGTCGCTTTCAAAACTTTCATCGCCGTTCGTGTTTTCGGTAAAGCCGAGTTTTCCTTCGTCGTAATTTAAAATTATCTCCCCTTCCGCGTCGCGATAAGTAATATAGGTCGCTTTATAAGCGGAGCGCGTCATCGTCGCCGTAAAGGTAGTTTCGCCGCGCAAAAATTTGAAATCCGCACTCTCGTTCTCTTTAACGGTTTGCAAAAACTTAAAGGCTTCTTCACCGCTGCTTATCGCGGCAAAATCCTCTTCGCCCGTTTTTTTCGCGCCGATAATCACGTCGCCAGCCTTAACGCCCGCGCGCGCCGCCGGAGAATTGCCTATAACGGAATAAATCTCCTTTTTAACGCTTCCGTCCGTATCGTAGATAAACGTCATACCCAGTCCGCTGTAACTGCCTTCGCTTTCTCTCATCAGCTCCGCGAACTCTTCTTTGCCGTAATACTCCGCGTAATCGTCGTAATAAAGAAGCCCTTTTACGAAATATCTTATGGCTCGGTCGGGGTTTTCTTCCCCGTTTTCGGTATAATCGTAGGCAACCGCGTCTATAATACGCAAAATTTCGTCTATATTTTTAACTTCCGTTCTCGAAGCAAAATGATAGGTACAATACCCCGCGAAAAAGACGAACGCCGCCATAACGACGGTAAGTATAAAAGAAAGTATCCTTTTTCCCGTCGTCTTTTTGCCGCAACGGTCTCCGCTTCCTTTCCCGCCGTTTGCGCCTTTCACCTCGTTATCGCCGCCGAAATTCTCGCCCGAAAAATCGCCTTTATCGCTACCGCCGTAGCCCGAATTTTCCCCGTTCGCACCCGAAAAATTACTTTCGCCGATTGCGGGAATATCGTCGAAAAAGCCGTCGCTTTCGTAAGTTTTTTTGTTGTCGTTTTCTTTATTCATAATTATATCGCCATACTAAGCTATCTTGCAAGCTTGCTTAAAACGGTTATAAGCCGAAAGGTAACCGCATCGGAAAACTTTCTTATATTAAGCCCCGTCGCCTTTTCTATCTTATCTAATCTGTACATAAGCGTATTTCTGTGAAGATAAATTTTTCTGGAAGTTTCGCTTACGTTAAGGTTGTTTTCCAAAAATTCTTCGGCAGTAGAAGTCATTTCTTCGTCTTCGAAAATCTCCCGCGCTTTTTCGTCCATCAGCAGGTCGAGATACTCGTTAAGCTTATATTTCGGCAAATCTTCCAACATTTTTATAAGCAGATATTCCTTAAAAGAGTGTACCCTGCCTTTGGTGCCGATGGATTTGCTCATTCTTTTAACGGTGGCAGCCTGATTGAACGACGCGCTTAAATCCGCAACGTTTTTAACCGTTCCGCCAATAGCCGCGCTCACAGAAATCCCCGTTTCCTCGTATACGGACTGCACCAGAAATTCCGCATATTCCGTACTCGAATGATATTCCGCGGAAAGCTCGTCGGTGAAATTTATCAGCACGCATTGATCCTCGCCGAGAAGAAGTGCGTAGTCGGAATCCCCGCCGTAGTTTTCTATCACCTCTAAAACGTCCTTCACGTTGCCCTTTTCCACGGTGATTATGGTTACGCACGCGGGTTTATCGGTAAAGCCGTATTTACCCGCGTATCTCGAAATCTGAAAATAGCTTGCTTCCCCGAGAATAACCGAACGGAAAAACTCCTCTCTCGAAAGGGGCGCACTTTTGGAAGAATCCTTTTCCGCAAGTTCGGAAATCAGGTACGCGTAATTTCTTTCCGTCTTGCCCGCGCCGGCAACGCTGCCAACGTAGTTTTTAGAGCGGAATTTCATCTTAAAAAGAGTGGCGTTATATTGCGGGGAAGGAACTATCCCCTCGAAATCCGTGGAAATTTTATCCACGTTAGAAGAACTCCCCGTCAAAAACCCGCCGTTTTCGTCGAACACGGCAAATTTTACGCCCGTTTTTTCTATTATCTCTTCCGCAAAAATTTTTATGTCGTTATCCATTATTTCTCCCCGAAAAAAATCCGAAAGACCGTAAAAATCCGTTTTTTCTTTACAGCCCGAAAGCCAAAAGTATATATCCCAAAATCACCGCAAGCCCGAATTGAAGCCCGAGTACCAGCGCGTTTCGCTTTGCCTTTTTCGCGCTTTTTAGCAAAATAAGGTAACCTACTCCCGCGTTTGCGGTAAGCCCCGCCGCCATTGCGGAAAATTTTATTACCCCGCTCGTGAACGCTTCCGTTATTATTATAGAAGAAGCGCAGTTCGGTATAAGCCCTACGATGGAAGCAAGAAGCGGCTGTAAAAGCGCGCTGTTTTCCATAAAGTTAAGAACGTTCTGCTCGCCGATAAGGTAAATTATCGTGCCGAACGCAAAGTTAAAGCACAAAACGTACGCAAAAGTTTTTGCCGCGTGAAAAAGCGGATGGAATATAAATTTATTCCAAAATTTTTCTATATGCTCCCCGCACTCTATGCAGTCGCCCTCTTCGGGGCAAACGTGAACGTTTTTATCGCCGATGATTCCTACGATAACGTTTATAATCTCCCCCGCGATTATCGCGTACGCGATTTTTACGCCGAGAAGAAGAAAAATATCTTTTGCCGCCGCACCCGAAGATATAAGCACGATAAGCCCTTCGTCGCTTATGGAAATAAACGCCGCTATAAGGGTGCCAAGCTTAATAAGCCCTTTATCGTAGAGCTTTGCGCACATTACCGAAAACCCGCATTCGGGAATTGCACCGAGAACGCCCGCCGCCGCGGGTGCCGCCGCGCCCGACAAAGTTTTTTCTATTTTAACTTTGCTTTTCGCGCTCTCGATGATTTCCATTATCACGTAAATAAGAAAAAGAAACGGAAAGACCTTTAAGCCGTCTAAAAGCGCGTCTGAAATAACTTCCTTCATTACCTTAATATTTTAACCGTAAAAAAAGAAAAACGCAAGCGTTATACGGCGTTTCGGCATAAAAAATACACCCGCGAAAGGGCGTTTGCCTTTTCGCGGGCTTTTTCTTTGGTAAAAAATCTCGAATAATCGGGAATTATTTATTCTCCGAATCTTCTTTGTTTTCTTTTTCGACGGTGATTTCTTCCACGGTGAGTTCTTCTACCACGGTATCCGCCTTTTTGTTCTTTTTGGCAAGTTTAGCCATTTTCTTTTCGAGTTCGGCAGCCTTTTTAGCTTCTTCTTCCGCAAGTTTAGCAGCGGCTTCCGCAGCCTTTTTGGCTTCTTCCTCTTCTCTTCTTAACTGCAAAGCTTCAATATCCGCTTTGCCCTCTTCGTTTCTTGCGAGAAGCGTGATTTCGGTTTCTTTGTCGAAAAGGTGGCAATGCTCTAAATCGAGAGCTACTTTAACGGTCATATCGCGCTTCGTGACGGATCTGCTGTCTACCTTTGCAACGAGGTCGCTTACGTCGTCCGCAATGCTCTTTTGTTCGCCGCTTTCTTCTCTTCTCGTTTTGCAGTAGAGAAGGGTTTCGGAACCGAGTGCTTCCACAACGTCTACCTTAACTTCTATAACGCCCTCTTTCACGCCCGAAACGATAGACTCTTCGTCCGAAATATCTTCCGGTCTGATGCCGAAAACTACTTCTCTGCCCGTGTTGAGGTACTTTTCGAGGTTGCAGATAAGCGCAACCTTCTCTTTGGGAAGTCTTACCTTTTCCATACCGAATTCAACGTACACTTCATCTTTCTTTCCGGTAAGAACGCCGGTGAAGAAGTTCATTTGCGGAGTGCCGATAAAGCCCGCGACGAACTGGTTGATAGGATGAT
>CAKQEE010000126.1 GCA_934230055.1 uncultured Clostridia bacterium | reverse complement strand
TTAATACGGGATTAAGCGAAAAGAATATGTCCCGAATAATAGAAATCGCTGAAGAAAATTCCGAAGACGTGGACGTGGAGTACGTCGGCGTGGCTGACAGAATGGATTCGTTAAACGAAAAAACGCACCTTCGCGATTATTATACCAACGCGATATATTACAGAATCTTTATACCCTCGTTGTTTCCGCAATACGAAAAAATTATATATATAGACTGCGATATTGTTCTTATAGACGACATTGCAAAGCTGTATAACGTAGACGTCGGTAATAACATTGTGGCGGCAGTTCACGAAGAGGCTATGTCTTCTTTCGATTGCTTCGGCAACTATTCGGAAGAGTTTTTAGGCGTACCGAGAATGGAGTATTTCAATTCGGGACTCCTTGTCATCAACACGGCGGAATACAGAAAGGAGCAGGTGGAAACGAAGTTTATAAATCTTATGCTCGAATACAAATTCGAGGTTGCACCCGATCAGGATTACCTTAACGTAATACTTAAAGACAGGGTAAAGCTTATCGACGTCGGCTGGAACAAAACGCCTATTCCGGATAAATCTTTTCCCGACAAAAAGGTTTCTCTCGTACATTATAAACTTAATTTTAAGCCGTGGCATTATAAGGGTATAAGATACGAAGAGTATTTTTGGAAATACGCAAAAGAAACGCCTTTTTACGACGATCTTATGGCGATGCGCGACGGTTATTCCGAACGCGAAAAAAAGCGTGACGCGATTGCTTTTGAAAACCTTAAAAAAATGGCGGTGAATTATATCAACAGCAAAGACAATTATATAAAATTATTAAGGCTCGGATTGAAAACAAATGCTATCTGAAAACAGACGAAAGATTTTAGAGAAAATTGCCGAATACGAACGTGAAGGGCTTTGGGACAAAGACGTGGAAGACGATCCCGAAACGATTCCGCTCGCACCCGATAAGGTGGATTATCTCGGAGAAAAATTTTGTTCGAGAATTATGAACAAAATAGCCAATCGCGCCGCCGTTTCTTATTACGAAAAACTGATAAAAAACGGTGACTTCGTTATAAAAGAAATTAAGGGAATGGAAAACTATCGTGCCGTAGAGGGCGGTGCGGTGATAACGTGTAACCATTTCAGCGTGCTGGATAATTATGCGGTTTACCGCGCGATACGCGGGGATTTCAAGAAAGGACAAAACCTATATAAAGTTATCAGAGAGGGTAATTATACTAATTTTAAGGGGCTGTTCGGTTTTTTCTTTCGGCATTGCAATACTCTGCCGCTTTCGTCTAATCCGAAAACGATGGTGAAATTTTTGCGTTCCGTAAAAACTTTGCTTTCGCGCGGCGAAAAAATCTTAATTTATCCCGAACAGGCTATGTGGTGGAACTACCGTAAGCCCCGCCCCATGAAAAGCGGAGCTTTCAAAATCGCCGCTATGAGCAACGCTCCCGTAATACCTGCTTTTATTACTATGGAAGATACGTTAAAGCTCGATGCGAACGGCGCGCCCGTTCAGGCTTTTACTATCCATTTTTTGCCCGCGATTTACCCGAAGGAAGACCTTTCCGAAAAAGAGAACTCCGAGTATATGAAAAACGCTAATTACGAGGCTTGGAAAAAGGTTTACGAAGATTTTTATAATACCCGGCTCTCCTATGAACAAAAAGAGGAAGAAAAGCTTGGAGAACGCGATACTGTAATCGAAAATACAGATAACGCGGAAAATGCTGAAAACAGCTAAACCTTCTGAAATTTATCCGCAAAATTTTGTAAAAAGAAGCAAAATTGTATTTTTGTTTAAAATTTATAAAGCGTAAAACAGCAAAAATTATTAAAAAGACGAAAAGAGGACTTGTTTTGTATTACCTTTTTATACTAATCAGCATGACAATTATATCCGTCGCGGATATTTTTTGCATTCCCGCGGTAACGGAAACGGCGTGGTATGTAATCGGTTTCGTTTGCTTATCCACCTTTGCCGTAGTGGTTATAGATCTGATTTTTGCGGGAATAGTGAGATGGCTTTTACCCGTAAAATTTTTTTCGCACGACAAAAATTCTTTTTCCGCAGGAAAAAAAGAGTGCAGGTTTTATGAAAAGCTCGGAATAAAAAAATGGAAAGATAAAATACCCGAACTCGGTAAGCTTACGAATTTTCGTAAAAACAAGATACGAGATCCTAAAAACAACGAATACGTAAAAAGGTATATAATTGAAGCAAATTACGGGGTAGCCGTGCATATATCGGGCATTATTTTCGGTTTTGCGGTCGTGCTTGTAAACCTTAAATATTGGTATTGCATAGGTTTGCCGATAGCCGTAGTGAACGCGGTTTACAACGCGCTTTCTTTGTTTATATTAAGGTACAATTTGCCTAAACTTCACACTCTTTACAAGCTTAACGAAAGAAGAGAAAGATTAGAACAAAGAAAAGCGGCGGAAGCCGAACGTTCATCCGCCACAATCGGCGCGGCTGAATAGAAACGGTACGGGAAAATAACCGTAACCGCGCTTTAATAATTTGCAAATAAAAATCCGTTGCGGAAAAGTTCGCGGCGGTTTTTTTATCGTCAAATTCAGCGCGCGTCGGACTTCTGCTTTTCCACATATTTCTTATCAAAGTTTTAAGAAAAAAATCCGCGCCGAGATTTTATCGGGTAGTTTTGCGCTTTACATTTTTCCGGATATGTATTATAATTTTCATAAAAGGAGAAGAATATGAAGCTTATACATTGTGCGGATTTGCATTTGGATTCCAAAATAGAAAGAATACCGCCCGAAAAGAGCAAGATAAGGCGAAACGAGCTTGTAAGAACTTTTGAAAAACTCTGCGAATACGCAAAGGAAAACGGAGTTACAGCCGTAATTATAGCGGGCGATATGTTCGACGCAAAAAGAATAACTTCCAAAACAAGGGGAAGAGTTGTTTCCGCGATAGCCGCCGCACCCGAGGTGGACTTTTTATATTTATCCGGTAATCACGACGATGAAAGCTTTATAAACGACGAAGAAAGCGATATAAAACTTCCCGATAATCTTAAAGTTTTTACCGAAGAGTGGTCTGGTTTTTCTTACGGCAACGTGAACGTGGCGGGAATAGTCCTTACTAAGAGTAACGCGAAGTATATTTACGACGGGCTTGCCTTACCGGAAAACGGCGTGAATATCGTAATTTTGCACGGTCAAATAGCGGGATACCGTTCGGAAGAGAACGCCGAAATAATAAGTATTCCGAGGTTTAAGGGCAAAAACGTAGATTACCTCGCGCTCGGGCATATACATTCTTATGCGGAAGGGAAAATAGACGATAGAGGGATTTATGTTTATTCGGGGTGCCTCGACGGGAGAGGTTTCGACGAAACGGGCGAAAAGGGCTTTGTGCTGATAGAAGTTTCGGAAGGTAAAATCTCCCGCGAATTCATTCCGTTTTCTTCCAGAATTTTATACGAACACGAATTCGATATTACCGACTACGAAGACTGGTTCGTTGCGGAGCGCGCGCTCATTGCCGAACTGAAAGAGAAATACGAACAATCGAGCCTTATAAAAGTTATATTAAAGGGAGAACATCGCGCGGATTTTGAGCCTGACGCCGAAGGTTTGACACAAAGACTTAACGAAATTTTCTTTTTCGCAAAGGTTTACGACAAGTCCGAACTGAAAATTTGCGCGGAGGATTACGCGGAAGACCGTTCCGTTCGCGGCGAATTCGTAAGGGCGGTGCTTGCCTCGGAACTTTCCGAAGAGAAAAAAGCCGCGGTTTTAATGACGGGGCTTAACGCGTTAAAGGGGGAAAAGTTATGAAACTTATAAGCTGCGAAGTGGCTTCTTTCGGAACGTTGAAAAATTTTTCTTACGACTTTAACGAAGGACTTAATACTATAAAAGAAGATAACGGTTGGGGGAAAAGCACCCTTTCCGCGTTTGTTAAAGCCGTTTTTTACGGAATAAAGGATTCTAAACACTCCGTTGCGGAAAACGAACGGATTAAGTTTAAGCCTTGGAACAGCACCGAAAGGTTCGGCG
>CAKQEE010000125.1 GCA_934230055.1 uncultured Clostridia bacterium | reverse complement strand
ATATAGACGTAAGCATAAAAAAACCGAGCGGAAAAACGGTCGAAGCGGAAAGTTTTGTTCAAGTCTGCACGTTCGACGAGGTCGGCACGTATTCGATTAAATATGAATATTCGGATATGTTTTACGACGGAGAAATAACTGCTGAGATTAAGGTCGTGCCGAACGTTCTTCCGAAATTTGAAAGCGACAAGTTATATACTAACAGATATTATATTAAAAACGCGGAGTATTCTCTTTTAAACGTCAAAGCGTGGAATTATACGGTAAGCGGAAGCGAAGTTGTCAATACTAAAACTTACGTTTCTTATGACGGCGGAGAATACGCCGAAATAAACCCGAAAGAATTTGTAGTTGCAGGTAATTCAACGATTAAATTCAAGACGGTTTGCGTAAATAATGAAAACGTATATATCGAAAGCGATTTAAGAAAAATCGTCGACGTCGGGTATAGTGACGACAATACGGTCGAAATCGCAAGATATTTCGATGGGAATATGTCTGCCACGATTGAAGATAGGGTTCCGTTATTGAAGGCGTCCTCTTCCGATGCGTATTTTGAGTTTATAAATCCATTAGTTTTCTCTCAGTTTGGTCTCGGTTTTGAAATTCCGTTGACTTCGGATGGAAGAAAGCAAAGCGCGACTTCTGTAACGATAACTTTAACCGACTATTTCGACGCGGATAATAAATACGAAATAGAAGTAAGTGGCAGAAACGGAAGATATGCGGCGACTATAGGCGGAGAAAGTTATTCGCTTGACAGCGATTGGAACGGCGTAAAAGTGCCGATAAAGATAAACGGCGGAATACTGCTTATCGGGACGAGGAATATCGAAGCCGTAAACAAATTCGCAGGCGATTTGTGCTTTATGTCGGTGAAATTCGACGGAGTTTCGAACGGCTTTAAAGTTAAGGTAAACGAAATTTGCAATCAGTCGCTTACAACCGTAAGCGCGACTTCGACTAAGGTCAGAGACGTTGCCGTTCCTTACGTATATGCGAAATTACCTGACGAAGTAGGTTCGCTTGGACAAGAAATAATAATAGGCAAACCTTACGCCGCCGACGTTTTATCGCCTTCGTCTTATGAAAAACTCTCCGTAACCGTTCTGAAGAGCGGTGCTTACGGCGACGCTCCCGCAAAGGACGTAAACGGAAGAGAACTCAGCGGAATTACAGATTTTGAAGGCGAAATCAGGCTTGTTCTCGATGATTACGGCGAATACACAATAATTTATAATTATACTGACGGCAGAGGCAACGGAAGAGGTACGAGCTTGTTGTACAGGGTAGTTACGGTGATCGATATAGAAGCCCCCGCGCTTGTTCTTGAAAACGAGGGCAAAACGGTGGAAGTAAAAGCGGGAGAGGCGTTCAGACCGCAATTCGAGGCTACCGACAACTTTACGGACAGCAGCGATCTTTTGATTTATTATATTGTGAAAGATTCCAACGAGAGCTTTGTCGTAATAACTACTTCCGACATCGTGATTTACAACGAAGGGGAATATACGATAATCGTTTACGTCGTAGATGGGGCGTATAATACGGCAAGCAAGAGTTATTGCGTTAGCGTAAGGAGTGCTTATGAAAAAGAATAAAATAATTTTATGTTTATTGTCGGCTGTTCTAATGGCGTTTGCTTCTTTCGGCGGATGTAAGAAAGCCGGGGATACGTCAATCGGCGGAGGTCGTAACGATAAAGACGACGTCGTCACATGTTCAGGTGAACTTGCCGTAAACACTGATGCGCTTAAGCAGTTTGATAAAACATTCAACGAAAACCACGTATTCTCGTATAAAACCACGGGAACGTATATAGTCAAAAACGGCAAAACTTCTTATAAGGTAGTAGTTCCCGAAGTTGAAACGGAGATCGTGTCTTACGCAAAAAGCGAACTCTCAAGATTTTTCAAGGAAGCGACGGGCATAGACCTCAAATTCGTTAAAGACACGGGGCTTACCCATAACGATACGAACCGTTATATTTCGCTCGGCGAAACTTCGCTTTATAAAAGCCTTAACAGAAACGACGATATAGCCGCGCTTAAAAAGGACGGAACGAAAATCTTCACGAAAGATAAAACCGTGTATATCATCGGCGGAAAGGAAACGGGCGTTTTAAACGGCGTTTACGACTTTCTTAAAATAAACTTCGGCTTCGAATATTTCTTCACCGACGGTTACACTTTAAGAACAAACGTAACCGATCTTAAACTTTTGGATTACGAGGTAACCGATGTTCCCGATATAGAATATCGTCAGAGTATAGGTTATATGGCAGGTTCTTCAGACACGACGGACGGCAAGATGATTTCTTATCGTTTAAGGCTCCGCGACAGTTACGGCGACATGCTTCTTCCCATTCACACGGGCGATACTAAAGCGACTGAAATCAAGAATAACCATAACAGCCTCTATTTCCTTCCCGAAGCAAAATACGGCTCGTTATATCCCGAATTCTATTCGGGTACGGGCCAGCTTTGCTACACGGCGCATGGTAAAGACACTTACGACATGATGACGACGATATGCGCGGAGAAAATCGAGCAGTCGCTTATGTGGTATCCCGCAGCGCAATATCCGCAGTATAAAGCCGTTCTTTTAGGGCAGATGGATAACGTTCCGATGTGCAAATGCACTACGTGCATGAAGATGAAGAGTGAGCATAACGACGCAAACTCCGCCGCGCTTATGAAATTCATGCACGACGTCGGCAAAAAGGTAGATTCATGGATGGATCTTGAAGAGAATGCGGAATACCGCAGAGAAAATTTTAAATATATGTTCTTCGCGTACCTCGACACGTCGAGGCCTCCGTTCGGAGAAGACGCGAACGGTAACATAAACATAGCTGCCGATCTTAAGTTCGAAGACGGCGTAAACGTTGCTCCGTTTTTTGCTCAGAGTCACCTGCACACGGGCGTTTCGTTTGACGATAACGCGAATATCGAGCAGAAAGAATATATCAGGCTTTGGGGCAAGGCGTTCCCGGGAACGTGGGCATGGTCTTACGGCGGATTCTATAACGACTTCCTTACCTTCTGGGATTTATACAGCTTTTACCCCGGTTACTATAAGTATTTAAAGGCTAACAATTATAGCTTTACCTTCCCGCAGATAAAGAGCTGTCAGACGGGCGCGGATACGGGCTTCAACGTGCTTGCGATTTATATGTATTCTAAACTTGCCTGGAACAGCGAACTTAGCGTGGAGAACATTTTCGACGAATATTTCAAAGCGATGTACGCAGAAGCTGCCGAGCCGATGAGAGAGATGTTCGACGATCTGAGATTGTGGTTCGCAAGATGCCTTACGGATAACAACTGGGGCTGGTCGGCAAACATGAACGGAAGTATTTCGGGTTCGATGGAGTTTGTTAAACAAGGCGATATCGTTACGATGTTCAGACATTTAGACGACGCGTATTCAAAAATCGAAATGTATAAGAAAGATCCCGCAAAATATGCAAGTTTAAAATCGCATATCGATATGGAATGGCTTTTCCCCGCAAAAGTTTCGATTTCTAACGATACGGGGCTATTTACCGAAAGCCAGATTGCCGAGATAAAGACGAATTTTAAAATGTACGTCAGAACTCTCGGAATACAATACATTAGCGAGTTCAGAAGTATAGAACCCTTTATCGATAGTTTATAATGAGGTAAAAAATGAAAATAAAAAAAATAATTCTTTTTATTATACTTGCTCTGTCCGTCGTTTCGTCGGCACTATTCGTCGGCTGCAATAACGACGGCGGTTCGGGAACAGGGGGCGCAGCAGGCGATTCGCCGAGCGAAAAAATCTCATTGTCGGTTGTCTCGAAGGATATGATATTCGGAGACGAATTAAATATCATATGTTTTTACGGTGGTAAAAACTCTGTGGAATGGAGTTCTTCCGACAAATCGGTGGCAGTTGTCGATGATGACGGTACTGTTAATACCGTAGGTGTGGGTAGTTGCAGTATTACCGCGCGTGCGGGTAATTCGTCCGCGGCGTGTAAGATAACCGTTTCCATGGGAAATTATCTTCCGGAACTCAAGGCTCTGCATATTGCAGATAATGAGTTAAATATGAGAATCGGAGATGAATTCGAGCCGGAAATCA
>CAKQEE010000124.1 GCA_934230055.1 uncultured Clostridia bacterium | reverse complement strand
GAATACGATCCCGCAACGGGTAAAATCACCGGCACGGCGGACGTGAACGGCGACTCGTGGGAAATCGTTCTTACGTGGAACGAAAGCTCGCAAACCTTTTCGGCAAGAATCGGTTTCGAGTATGACGGGGAATTTCGTTATCTCGAATGTAGCGAACTTACAAAAGTTGCATAATATTCATAAAATATTCATTAAATAACGGTTAAAATTTGTTCATAAGCGGAAGTTATTCTATTTATTGAAATAATTTATGAATTTTTGCATAAAACCGTTTTGAATAAATTGACTAATTCGTCGCAGATATTGTATAATGATTACGTAAATTAGAGTGTATCATTGTATTTTGAAGCGACAAACTTCATAAAAAATCGGTTTCGAGGTACACTCGGGACCTTTTTTTCTTATTAAGAAACAATTTTATTCAGGAGGAGTAAACTATGACAAAGAGAAAGACAAAGTTTATCGCTTTGCTTGCGGTGCTTGCCGTGCTGTTCTCTGCCGTCGCGTTTTCCGCATGCAAGGATAACAAGACGCCCGGCGAAGATAATCCGCCGATAGAGCCGCCCGTAAAGTATACCGTAACGTTTGAAAGCGATTCCGCGACTGTAAAGACGGTTGAGATCGAAGAAGGTAAAACGCTTAAAATAAGCGACGTACCTTCCGATCCCTTTAAAGACGGTTTTGTGTTTGACGGCTGGTTTAACGGCGACGCGAAATTTGAAAGATTGACCGCCGTTACAGACAACGTTAAATATACGGCAAAATGGACGAAGTTATTTACCGTCAAATTCGTCGACGGAGACTCGGTCGTTAAGTCGGCGAGCGTTAAAGACGGCGAAAAGCTTGAAGTTTCGGATATTCCTTCCGATCCCGTAAAGAGCGGCTTTGTTTTCGAGGGCTGGTTTAACGGTTCTGCGGAATTCGATGCGAGCGCGGCGATCAATGCGGACGTAACCTATACCGCAAAATGGGAAAACTATTTTACCGTCAGGTTTGTAAACGGTACGCAGACAATTAAAGTTGCAAACGTTAAAAACGGCGAAAAACTTTCCGATAAAGACGTTCCCGCAGACCTTCAAATCGACGGAAGAATTTTTGAAGGCTGGTTTGTCGGCGAAAACGCGTTTGATAAAGACGTTGCAGTTACGGAAAACCTCGTCGTTTCCGCAAAATGGACGAACGTATACGTTGTTAAATTTGTGGTTGACGGCAGAATCGTGAAGATTGCCACCGTTAAAGACGGCGAAAAACTTGAAGCTTCGGATATTCCTTACGATCCCGTTACCGACAGGACTTTCCTTGGTTGGTTTAACGGAGGCAAAGCGTTTGATCCGAACGGAATCGTTAAAAACAGCGTTGAATACACGGCGGTATTCAGCAGTATAGACGACGCGTATTACGGAATCTGGAGAGGTGAAACGCTTGACGAAAACAAAAACTCCGTTCCCGTCGTTATCGAAGTTGACGCAGGGACGATTAAAGTCAAGATAGGCGACAATGCTCCCGTTAACGCAGAAGATATAACGCACAACGACGAGTATGATTGCTACGACTTTACGTTAGCCGGTAAGAAATATTCGTTCGGTCCTTACCTTAACGGATATTGCATAGCCGACGAAGACGTCAACGGGCTTAACGCTATGGTTTCCAAAGAACTTTCTTCGGCGTTCGGCACGAGCAAATCTCTCGTAGGTACGTTCAAGACCGAAGGCGGTAAGGAAATCGTCATCAATACGACTTTTGTTCTTGTAGACGGCGAACAGGGATTAGAACTCCTATATAGTGAAGGTGGTTATAGCGGTGCGAGCTACTCGTTCTATTTAGGTAATTCGTCTTGTTCTATTTATTATAGTAATGGATGGATACTCGATCTTGGCGGCGTTACCGATAATATAATCGTTCCCGAGCCCGAAGCAAAAGAGGTTTCGGCTGCGTTCAAGGGCGTATGGTCTGCTGTTTACGAAGATTATTTCGGTAAAAACGTATTCTTTATGAAGGTGACCGAGGATAGCGAGGTGTACGTTTATACCGTTGGTTCAGGCTACGGCGATACGCCTTTGGGAATAATTTTTGAATCGACCGATAAGCTGTTTAAGATTTGGACGATGAATGAAATTATTACCGTTTCTCTTAACGAAGACGGCTCGCTCCACTATTTAAGCGATTTGTCGGGGTGGGGATTAGACGTTGATAATATTACGAAAGACGTAAGACTTGCTTTTGAATATAATAGTAAGATAGTTTACGTTGCGACACTTAAAGACGGAAAAGTAGATTTAGATACATTTGGTCTTGATGATCCCGACATGGAGCTTGGCTATACCTTTAACGGCTGGTTTGTTCTAAAAGGATATGATGATAAAAATGAGCCTATTTTAGGGGATAAGTTCGATGAGAACGCGACTTATACCGATAATAATTACTTTATCGGTGCAGCGGCTCAAACTCATTACGTCGTAACGTATGTAAACGGCAAAGACGAAACGACTAAGCTCGTTCCCGTAGACGACGCTAAACTTACCGCGGATTTGATTGCGGAAGCTCCCGCGACGGGCGAGGGTGAAGTTTTCCTCGGCTGGTATAACGGAGAAGTGAAAGCGGAGGCAGGATTAAAAATTTCTTCCGACACGACTTTTACCGCGCTTTCCGTTAAAGAAAGCGATTATTACGGCGCGTGGATACTCGAAAATAAGTATGTTATGGTAATAATAGGTGAAGACGGAAAAGCTTCTGCCACTTCCGCAAACATCTATGCGAGGAACGTTGATTATAAGTTTAACGGCGAAACGGGCTCGATTGAGTTCAGAAAGAAGAGCGGCATGGTTTATGAAACCTGGACGATAACCAAAACCGTTTCAGGCTTATCACTTACCGAACTATATTACGATATGGATTATGAAGCTTGTACCGATACCTATGCGCTTACCGCATTGAAGGGAACGACGAAAGTTCCCGCGGCGACATATAAAGCGGATAAAAACAGTAACCATATCGTCGTAAAGGAAGGCGGTATAATAACCAAATTCAACGGTCCCGATGTATTTGGTTTCATAACCGGAAGCAAGTCCTTAACTATAAAGTATAAAACGGATAATTCTTCTTCGTGGACAACGATTAGCAGCGTTGGTTACGTGAGTAAAAACGGATTGAATTATTTAAGATTAGGAAATTTGAAAAATGACCCCGCGGTTTACTTTGAAGATAGCACCGTAACGCAATGGTATAATAGTGAAGACAGTCTTTACCTTTATCGGCACGAATCGGAAGGAGCAAGCTTATACGTTGTAAGAACAGGCGACAATAAATACGGATTTGTTTCCACAAAAGATTTAAGCGTAGAGGAAGGCAAGATTATAACTTTTTCGTATGAGCTTTTTAACGGCACGATGAAGAAGACGACTTATACCGCATTATATCAGGTAAGCGGAACTTCGCTTATTGCGGCGGGTGCGGAAAAAGGCGAATACAAGAGCGGAGACGTTTCTCTTGTACTCGACGGGTTCGGTAATGCAAAGATAGGCAGTTCCGAATATACCTATTTCGTAAACGGCGCGGGTGTCGTTATTTTGGATAACGGCGACGGTTTCAAGCTTAATGCCGAAGAAAAAACAGCCGAAAAACTTGTTTCGGACGGTAAAGCGGGTAATTACACGCAATACGGCAACGAAAAATGTACGCTTGTTATTGACGGATTCGGCGGCGCGACGGTTACGTATAAATCGCCGTACGGTTCTCCGAGCGTGTACTCGGGACTTTATACGATTTCGTCGGGTAAACTCACTATAACCAAAACTTCTTACACTTATAATAAGACCTACACGATTGAAGAAGAAGGTAAAGTTCTGGTAAGCACCGATAATAAGGTAATATTTACCGTAAACGGACACGTTATTGAAAGTAAGATAGAAGAATTTGTCGGAGAATACGAGAACGGCTCGGATATTATAAAGATTATCGTTTCAAACGGTAAGGCAACCATTACGTTGAACGGTAAAACCATCGGTGTTTTTACTTCGAATTATAACGGTACGATTTTATCGTGCAATGCTAAAGATTTTGATTCGATAAATTGCAGTTCGTCTTATAGCGATTTTACCGTAAAAAAAGACGGAGAGAAGATAGTTATATCTCATGATTGTAAATTAAACTAT
>CAKQEE010000123.1 GCA_934230055.1 uncultured Clostridia bacterium | reverse complement strand
CTTTCAGACCATAAGGTTCCATCTTTCCGACGATGCGATTCTCGTACAAGAGTTCGAGCGTGATCTCAGTGTTTGCCTCGAACACGTCGAGGTCGCCCACGTTCACGATTGAATATACTTTCTTGAAATTATTGGTGAAGCCGCGTTTAGGCAAACGACGGCAAATAGGCATTTGACCGCCTTCGAAGCCGGGACGTACGCCGCCGCCGCTTCTTGCCCATTGACCTTTATGACCCTTACCGCTGGTTTTGCCGAGTCCCGAACCTATGCCGCGACCGAGTCTTTTTGCGGGGGTTACCGCGCCCTCTGCGGGGCTTAAATTACCTAATCTCATTGTTAATACTCCTTGAACGGTCAATCGTTAAGCCTTTTCGCTTTTAACAAGGTAGCTTACCTTGTCTATCATGCCGAGAATAGCGGGATTTTCCTGATGAATCTTGAAAGAATTGATCTTGGTAAGTCCCAAAGCCTGTACGATTTTCTTGTGTTGAGGTAAAATCGCTATCGTGCTTTTCACGAGAGTAACTTTAATCTTACCCGTTTCGGTCTTTTTTGCTTTTGCCATTAAAGTTTACCTCCTTAGCCGTTAATCTCTTCCACGGTCTTTCCGCGGATAGCGGCAACTTCCTCTGCCGATCTCAACGCTTTAAGACCTTCGATAGCAGCCTTAACGCAGTTGATGGGGTTGTTGGTGCCGTGAGATTTAGTTCTGATGTTGGTGATACCTACTGCTTCCATAACCGCACGAACGGGGCCGCCAGCGATAACGCCGGTACCTTCCGCAGCGGGGAGCATCAAAACCGCGCCTCTGCCGAACTTGCCAAGCACTTCGTGAGGAATACTCGTGCCGAGAAGGGATACGGGAATCATATTCTTCTT
Source organism: uncultured Clostridia bacterium (assembly GCA_934230055.1). Taxonomy (GTDB): domain Bacteria; phylum Bacillota; class Clostridia; order Christensenellales; family Borkfalkiaceae; genus UBA1259. The sequence goes on along the minus strand of CAKQEE010000123.1, from coordinate 3,317 downwards.
CGCTCTTGCGGTAGCCTTGTCGATAGCTTCGGGAACTTCGGTAGATTTACCCATAGCGCAGCCGACTTTGCCCGCGCCGTCGCCTACAACGACGAACGCCGCGACTCTCATGTTTCTGCCGCCCTTAACTACCTTGGTAACACGGTTGATAGCAATGGTTTTTTTGATTAAACCGTCGTTTTCTTCCGCCCTTTTTGCGGGCTTGTTGTTATCTCTTGCCATAATGCTTGTTTTCTCCTTGATTTATTAGAATTGAAGACCGCCCTTTCTCGCACCGTCGGCAAGATTAGCAACCCTGCCCGTGTAAAGATATCCGCCTCTGTCGAAAACGACCGCTTCTATCTTTTTGGCTTTTGCCTTCTTCGCAAGAAGCTCGCCCACCGCGAACGCCTGCGCCTTCTTGTCTTTGCCCGCAAGAGTATCTCTTATCTCTTTATCGAGCGTAGACGCCGTAACCAAGGTGTTTCCCTTAACGTCGTCTATAATCTGCGCGTAAATATGGTTCAACGTTCTGTAAACCGAAAGTCTGGGGGTTTCAGCTGTGCCTTTAACCTTTGCCCTGACTCTTTTATGTCTTTTTAATCTGTCCTGATTCTTATTGATTTTGCTAATCATTTTAAATACTCCTGTTAATCGCTTTTCGCGCCCGCAAAAGCCGCCGCGACGTTACGCCGCAAAAGCTCTTCTTAAAGGCGCACTCTGCCGACGCGTCGAACAAAACGCGTCGACTAAAAGCCCTTTAAAGTTTTTATTAACCTTTACCGCCTGCGGCTTTACCGACCTTTCTTTCGATAACTTCGTCGCTGTAACGAATGCCGTATCCGTGATAAGGTTCGGGTTCTCTTATGCCTCTTACCATCGCCGCGAACTGACCTACCTTTTCCTTGCTGATTCCGGAAACGGTGATTTCGGTTGCGGAGGGACAATCGAGAGTGATGCCGTCTTCTTCCTCGACGTCTACGGGGTGCGAAAATCCGACGTTAAGAACGACTTTCTTACCCTGTTTTGCGACCTTCCAGCCGACGCCGTTTACGATAAGGGATTTTTTATAACCTTCCGTAACGCCTTTTACCATGTTCATGGTAAGAGCTCTGTACAAGCCGTGTTTCGCTTTAACGTCGCCCTGATTGTTAGCTCTCGTGAAGTGAATCACGTTGCCTTCGATATGGGGCGTGATAACGGGATCGTAGCTCTGCGAAAGGGTTCCTTTCGGCCCTTTTACGGTGATAACTTCGTCTTTGACCTCGACGGTTACGCCTGCGGGCAAAGTGATGATTTCATTACCTATTCTTGACATTTTATGCCTCCTACCAAACGTAAGCGAGCACTTCGCCGCCCTGATGCAATTTTTTGGCTTCTTTGCCGGTCATAATACCCTTGGAGGTAGAAAGAATAGCGATTCCGAGTCCGCCGAGAACCTGAGGAACTTCGTCCGTTCCTACGTATACTCTGAGGCCCGGTTTGCTTACTCTTTTAAGTCCCGATATAACCTTGTTGTTGCCGTCGTATTTGAGGGTGATTTTGATAGTGCCCTGAACGCCTTCTATAAGTTCTACGTTCTCGACGTAACCTTCGTTAAGAAGAATGTTAGCAATAGCTTTTTTAGTATTAGACGCGGGAATTTCAACGGTCTCGTGTTTAGCCGCAAGAGCGTTTCTGATTCTCGTGAGCATATCTGCAATAACGTCTGTCATTTTTCTGTCCTCCTTTACCAACTAGCCTTCTTCACGCCCGGAATCTGACCTTTGTAGGCAAGGTTCCTGAAACAGATACGGCAAATTCCGTACTTACGGATAACCGCGTGCGGACGACCGCAGATACTGCATCTCGTGTATGCTCTGGTGGAAAATTTAGCAGGCTTCTGCTGCTTATTTATCATAGACTTTTTAGCCATAACGTAACTCCTTCTTACTTGTTCGCGAAGGGCATTCCGAGCATTGCAAGCAATTCTCTCGCCTCTTCGTCGGTATTCGCGGTCGTGGTGAAGCAAATATCGAAACCCCTGATTTTTTCTACTTGATCGTAAGAAATTTCGGGGAAAATGAGCTGTTCTTTAACGCCCATCGAATAGTTGCCTCTGCCGTCGAACGATTTGGTAGATACGCCTCTGAAATCCCTTACTCTCGGAAGAGCTATCGAAATGAACTTATCAAAGAACTCGTACATTCTCGTTCCTCTTAAAGTTACTTTCATACCGACGTTCATGCCTTCTCTTATCTTGAAGTTCGCGACCGATTTTCTCGCGGTGGTAAGGATAGGCTTCTGTCCTGCGATTTGTTTCAGTTCTTCCTGAGCGAGCTGAACGCTTTTGCCGTTATCCTTAACGTCGCCGAGACCGGAGTTGATCGTTATTTTAACGAGCTTCGGAGCTTGATTAACGTTTTTATAGTTAAACTTTTTAACCAAAGCGGGAACGATCGTCTGATCGTACATAGCTTTGATTCTGTTGGGAGTTTTCTCGGTTGCAGTTTCCTTAGCAACCTGAGCTTTCTTTTCTGCCATTTAAGTTTACCTCCGCCTTATTCTGCGCTCGCGGTCTTTTCCGCGCTCTCTTTTTTGGTCTTTCTCTTGGTAGCGGGTTTCTTGGTTTCCTTAACCTCTTTCTTAACGTCTAAAACGGCACCGCATTTTTTGCAGACTCTTACCTTTTTATCGCCTTCGATTTTGTAGGAAACTCTCGTCGCTTTGTTGCAAGCGGGGCAAACTACCAAAACGTTGGAAGCGTCTATAGGACCGGACTGACTCTGAATCGAGCTTACCTCCTGCGCGCTTCTCGCTTTTTTGTGCTTCTTCTGAACGTTTATACCGTCTACGACTACCTTGTTGTCTTTGGGAAGCGCAACGAGAACCTTTGCGGTTTTACCTGCGTCTTTACCCGTGAGAACGAGAACCGTATCGTTAGCTTTAACTTTCATTTCTATTCTCCTTATAACACTTCGGGCGCGAGAGATATAATACGCATATAGTCTTTATCGCGAAGCTCTCTTGCGATCGGCCCGAAGATACGGGTGCCTCTCGGCTGCTTCTGCGCGTCGATGATGACCGCCGCGTTCTCGTCGAATCTTACGTACGTTCCGTCGTTTCTTCTTACGCCGCTGGTGGAGCGAACGATAACCGCTTTAACCACCTCGCCTTTTTTAACGGTGCCGCCGGGGGTAGCCGTTTTAACGCTTGCAACGATAACGTCGCCGATGTTGCCCGTTCTGCGGAAAGACCCGCCAAGCACTTTAATGCACATCAATTCTTTTGCGCCGGAGTTGTCTGCGACTTTTAATCTACTTTGCGGTTGAATCATTTATCACGCCCTCCTTACTCTG
>CAKQEE010000122.1 GCA_934230055.1 uncultured Clostridia bacterium | reverse complement strand
GAGCAGCGGTATAGAAGCTATCAACAACGAAAACTTAAAAAAAGAGGTTCCCTCTTTCAGCGTCGGCGATACCGTTAAAGTTATGGTAAAGGTTATCGAAGGCGACAGAGAAAGATTGCAGGCTTTCGAGGGCGTGGTTATCGCCAGAAAGCACGGCGGCATTTCCGAAACGTTCACGGTAAGAAGAATGTCTTTCGGCGTCGGCGTAGAAAAGACCTTCCCGATTCATTCGCCCAAGGTTGCGGACATCATCGTTACCAGAAAGGGTAGCGTTCGCAGAGCGAAACTCTATTATTTAAGAGAAAGAACCGGCAAAGCGGCAAAGGTTAAAGAAAGAGCCGATAAGTAATCGATAAAAAGCTTGCAGGAAAAATCCTGCAAGTTTTTTTATACGCGAGAAGAGCCTCTTTAAGGCGGCGGCATTGAAAAATAAGCCCGTAAATTCGGGCAAACCGAAATCATAATCTCGGCAATAATTTTTGCGGCGAAATCGGCGATAAATGTCGAGTTCGCCTTTTTTTAGCAAAAGGGGAGATTACACCCCCGTTAAATATTTTACTTTTTTTTATAAATATTATATAATCATTAGAATAGTGGATAAAAAACGACGGGGAGAACTGACAAATGATTGCAAAAACGGAAGCGTTTTCTTTAACAGGACTTTCGGGGATACCCGTCACCGTGGAGGTAGACGTTTCCAACGGATTGCCTCGGTTCGACTTGGTAGGGCTTGCGGATACCGCCGTAAAAGAGGCGAAAGAGCGCGTTTGTTCCGCAATTAAAAACAGCGGCAGAAGCGTTCCCGCAAAAAAGATTATCGCGAACTTCGCCCCCGCGGACGTAAAAAAAGAAGGTTCTTCTTTCGATTTGCCGCTTGCGGTGGCGGTGCTTAAAGCAACGGGGCAACTCGTTTGCGAAACGGACGACGTGGTTTTTATAGGCGAGCTTTCCTTAGACGGCAGCTTGCGCCGCGTAAACGGCGTTTTGCCTTCCGTTATCTCCGCAAGAAGCTACGGAAAGACAAAATTCGTGGTACCTGCGGGTAACGCGAAAGAGGCTTCTTTCGTAGAAGGCGCAACCGTATACGGCGCGGACAGCTTAAAGGCGGTTATAGACCATCTTTCGGGACTTAATCCCATACCCGCGGAAGCGCGCGGCGATTACAGATCGGAAAAAGGCAGAAATTTTTACGACGCGGATTTATCTTACGTGAAAGGGCAGGCGGTTGCAAAACGCGCCTTGGAAATAGCCGTTTCGGGCGGACATAACGTACTTTTCGTAGGCGCACCGGGGACGGGCAAAACGATGCTTGCAAAATGTATTCCCACCATAATGCCGGACCTCACCTTCGAGGAAGCTTTGGAAACCACCAAAATTCATTCGGTGGCGGGGCTGCTTGCAGACGGCGACGGCTTGCTTTTAACAAGACCTTTCAGGTCTCCGCATCATACGGCAACGACGGTTTCCTTAACAGGCGGCGGACCTCACGTTCGCCCCGGAGAAATAAGCCTTGCGCATAACGGCGTGCTGTTTTTAGACGAGATGCCCGAATATTCGAGAGCTACGCTCGAAGCTTTAAGGCAGCCCTTAGAGGACGGCGTGATAACCGTAACGCGCGCCTCGGGGAGCGTGCGCTATCCCGCAAACTTTATGCTTTGCGGAAGCATGAATCCCTGCCCGTGCGGAAATTACGGTTCGGAAGATAAAGTTTGTACCTGTTCGCCTTCGCAGATAGCGAGATATAAAGCCAAAATATCCGGTCCGCTTCTCGACAGAATAGATATTCAGGTAGAAGTAGACGGTGTGAAATATTCGGAGCTTTCTTCTGCGGAGCAAGAGGAATCGAGCGAAACGGTTCGTAAAAGAGTGAACGAGGTTCGCGCGATACAAAAAAAGAGATTCGAGGGCGAGGATATACTTACCAACAGCGATATGGGCGAAAAACATATCGCCAAATATTGCAAGCTGAACGCCGATTGCGAAAAAGCTTTGCGTACGGCGTACGAAAGCCTCGGACTTTCTCCGAGGGCGAGAAGCCGAATAATCAAAGTCGCGCGGACGATAGCCGATATGAGCGGAGAAAAGGATATAGGCGTCGTTCATATAATGGAAGCGATAGGTTACAGACATTCTTAAACCCGTCTTTCGGACTGTGGCTTAAAGACTTCAACCCCGCGAAACGCCGATTGAACGCCGCGGAAGAAAAAGCTTCGTGAGAGTATGCGGATAAAAAAGAGGAAAGCCGATGAAATACACCGAAGGTGAAAAGCTTCTGATTTGGCTCGATAGTTTTATCGGACTGGAATACAAGCACAAAAAGGCGATATACGACCTGATAAAGGACAGCGCGGAAATTAAGCGCGTGCTGGAAAAGGGCAGGGAGTATATCGTTTCCGAAATCGGAGAAAAAGAGTACAATATCATAATAAACGCGGCGTCTTCCGCCTATTTTGCCTTCGTGGTAGAAGGTCTTGAAAAAAGAGAAATAAGGGCTGTTACGATTTTTTCCGAAGATTATCCCGAAAGTCTTAAAAATCTTTCTATACCGCCGCTCGTTTTGTATTGTAAGGGAGATATAAGCCTGTTAAAGGGCGAAAACTTCGGAATAGTCGGCAGCAGAAAGAGTTTGCCGTTTTCCGTAAAGCTTGCGGAAAACTACGCGGAAAGACTTACGGAGGCGGGCTTTAATATTGTTTCCGGCATAGCGGAAGGCGTAGACGGCGCGGCGATAGGCAAAGCCGTTTCCTCGGGCGGAAGAGCTATAACGGTCATTGCGGGCGGATTCGATAACGTTTACCCGAAAAGCAATCAGGCGTTATTTGAAAAGGTCGTTCAGAACGGGCTTGCCGTAAGCGAACAACCGCCGGAGGTTTCACCGCAACCGTTTTTGTTCCCCGTAAGGAACAGGATTATAGCCGCTCTTTCCCGCGGGGTTCTGATTGTGTCCGGCGGGCTTAAAAGCGGAACGCAATACACGGCGAGGTTTGCTGAAGAGTGCGGAAAAGATTTGTTCGCTGTGCCGTATACGCCGAACGTGGCTTCGGGCGCGGGGTGTAACGAGCTTATAAAGCTCGGCGCGCTTTTAACTGACAAACCGGAAGATATTCTCGAATTTTACGGCAAAGAAGCAAAAGCGGAAAATACGGAATATTCCGCAGACGAAAAGGCGGTGCTTGCCGCGCTTAAAGAATGCGCGCTTCACACGGACGCGCTATGTAAAATAACGGGAAAGAAAATTTTTGAAATAATGCCGATACTTTCGGCTTTGGAAATAAAGGGAGCGGTGGCAAAAACGGGAACCAACGTGTATGCTTCTATGCTCGGTCCCTCGGAGGAGTAAGTTTTTATATGAATTTAATCATAGTAGAGTCGCCCCACAAGGCAAAAACGATAGAAAAATTTCTGAAAGGCGATTATAAGGTAGACGCCTCGAAGGGACACGTAAGAGATTTGCCCGTAAACCGTATGGGTGTTAAAATCAAAGACAATTTCGAGCCGTATTACGAAATTTCGCCTGAGAAAAAGCAGGATATAAAACGCCTTAAAGAAGACGCTTCAAAAGCGGAAAAAGTATATCTCGCAACCGACCCCGATAGAGAGGGAGAAGCGATTTCTTGGCATCTTGCGGAAGTTTTGGGGCTAGACGAGAACGCCGCAAACAGAATAGAGTTTAACGAAATTTCCGAAAAGGCGGTAAAAAACGCTTTGGAAAACCCGCGCAAGATAGATATGAACCTCGTAGACGCGCAACAGGCGAGAAGGGTTCTTGACAGAATAGTGGGTTACAGCGTTTCGCCCGCGGCAAGTTCCAGGCTTAACGAAAATCTTTCGGCGGGAAGAGTTCAGTCCGTCGCACTCAAAATGGTCGTGGACAGGGAGCGCGAAATTCAGGCGTTCAAGCCGCAGGAATATTGGAACTTAAAGGCGGAAGTGGCAAAAAAGTCCGCGGCGGAAGAGGTAAAGAACGCTTCTTTTAAAGTGCTTCTCGTAGAAAAAGACGGTAAAAAATACAAGCCATCTTGTGAAGAAGAAGCAATCGCTACGGAAGAAGTGCTTAAAAAAGCTACTTTTACCGTATCGAACGTTAAAAAAGCGGTGGTAAAATCCCACGCGCCCGCGCCGTTTATTACAAGTACCTTGCAACAGGACGGTTCCATAAAGCTTGGTATCACCGCGCCGCAGGTAATGCAGATTGCGC
>CAKQEE010000121.1 GCA_934230055.1 uncultured Clostridia bacterium | reverse complement strand
GTTATGCTTTCGGGAGGGGAACTGCCTAAAAAAAGCGATTCTTATAAAGCATATAAAATGCTTGCGGCGGCGGTGCATAAAAATTCTAAAAAGGTATTCGACGTTACCGCAAAGTACAGCGGATTTTTCGGAAGTATAAGAAGGAGTATCAAACGGAGCGTATGAGAAAAAGAACGGGCGAGTTATCTCGGATAGAAAGGCTTATAAAAAACGACAGACTAAACGTTAAAGACGACTTTTCCTATCTTCTCAAATCGGATATAGACAGAGTGCTTAAAGACTACTTTGAATACAAGGGTTTGCCGACGGTGGAAATAGAGCGTTCGGGGGAAGGTTTTACGGTTAAGGTGCAAATTTCGGCGGGCGGAGTAAAGCCCTTTTCGGTGGTGCCGGAAGAGGATCGTTGAGCGCGGTTTATTTTTTTCGATTTTCTTGTAGAACCTTGCGTTTTCCGGTGCGATTATGTTTGACATAACAATGTGAAAAATAACGTTTTTTCTCTCTTTTGCATAAAATCTTATCGGAACGGGAATAATTTATCGGGAGGATAAACGGTATGTTTTTCGGACTTATGCTCGGCATAATAATAGGAGCTAACGCGGGGCTTGTAATCTTTTCCGTGTTTTGTGCGCGGCGAAGAAAATAGCGCGGGCGTTTCTTTAAGATGAAATCGCAAAAAATTGCGGGGGTAAAGAGAGAAAAAGAAAGCGCGTAAGCCGCGCGTTTCGCGCTTATAGCGGCGGCTTGAAAAAAGGAAGAATAAGACGGCGAAAAAAGCCGTCTTTTTTTGTTAAAAAAAAGGAAAAAAGCCGTTTTAATTTGACGATAGCTTCGATTTAGTGTATAATGAATAAATAAAACGCTATATATAGGGAGTATACACGATGAACGGTAAGTATTTTCTTGCAATAGACATAGGAGCTTCGAGCGGCAGACATATTCTCGGTCACGTAGAAAACGGCAAGCTCGTTTTAGAGGAGATTTACAGATTCAAAAACGGCGCGGAGGATAAGGGCGGCAAGCTCGTCTGGAACCACGAAGGGCTTTTCAAAAGCGTTGTGGAAGGTCTTAAAAAATGCAAAGAAGAGGGTAAAATTCCCGTAAGCATAGGTATAGACACGTGGGGCGTGGACTACGCTCTTTTAGACGAAAACGATAAGCTTATCGGCGAAATTTATTCTTATCGAGACGAGAGGACGCTTGCCGTTATGGACGAAGTTCATTCGCTCGTTTCGGAAGAAGAGCTTTACGCCGCCACGGGTATTAAAAAGCAGGTTTTCAACACCGTTTATCAGCTTTATTGCGATAAAAAATCGGGCAAACTCGATAAAGCGGAAACCTTCCTTATGATGCCCGACTATCTGCATTTTATGCTGACCGGCGGCAAGAGAAACGAGTTTACGAACGCTTCCACCACGGGACTTATGAACGCGAAAACCCGAGAATGGGACGAGGGGATTATAGAAAAGCTCGGGCTTAAAAAATCGCTGTTTAAAAAGCTTTCTCCAACAGGCTCCGAAGTCGGCGAACTTAAAGAAGAAATAGCAAAGGAAGCAGGGTTTACCGCAAAGGTGGTTCTTCCCGCAACGCACGATACGGCAAGCGCGGTTATGGCGGTGCCTGCCGAAGAGGGAACCACGCCCTTATATATATCGAGCGGCACTTGGTCGCTTATGGGTATAGAAGCGAAAGAGCCGAACACCTCGAAGGAAACGGACGCGGAAGGCTTTACCAACGAAGGCGGCTACGGCAAAACGGTAAGACTTCTTAAAAACATTATGGGACTTTGGATGATACAGTGCATAAAGAAAGAGTATCACGATAAGTACAGCTTTACCGATTTTGTTACGGAAGCGAGAAAGGCGACCGATTTCCCCTCTCGCGTAGAGGTGAACGACCTTTCTTTCTTCGCCCCCGAAAGCATGATAGAAGCGGTAAAAGAGTATTGCCGCAAAACCTCTCAAAGGGTACCCGAAACGGTGGGCGAAATAGTGTTCTGCGTGTATTCGAGCCTTGCGGAAAGCTATCGCGAATCCGTTCTCGGCATAGAAAAGCTTACGGGCAGAACCTTCTCCGCGATAAACATCGTGGGCGGCGGTTGCCAGAACGTTTTGCTTAACGAGCTTACGGCGAAAATCACGGGAAGAAAGGTTATCACGGGACCGATAGAAGCCACCGCGACGGGAAATATACTTGCGCAGATGATTGCGGCGGGAGAGCTTAAAAACCTTGCGGAAGGCAGAAAGCTCGTGGCGAATTCATTCGATATAGAAGAGATAAAAGGATAATCAAAGATGAAAGACAACGTATTCGATTTACTTAAAGAACGCGGATTTATAAAACAAACCATTTACGAAGAGGAACTTTACAAGCTTCTCGGCAGAGAAAGCGTACCTTTCTACGTCGGGTTCGATCCCACGGCGGACAGTCTTCATATCGGGCATTATATTCCGATAATGGCAATGGCGTGGATGCAGCGTTACGGGCATAAACCCGTGGCTCTTATCGGCGGCGGCACGGCTATGATAGGCGATCCTTCGGGCAGAAGCGATATGCGTTCTATGATGACGAAGGAAACCATTCGCCACAACTGCGAAAGTTTCAGAAAGCAGATGTCGAGATTTATCCGTTTCGAGGGCGAAAACGCCGCGATAATGGCAAATAACGGCGACTGGCTTTTAAACCTCAATTATATAGACTTTTTAAGGGATATAGGCGTGCATTTTTCCGTAAACAAAATGCTTGCGGCGGAGTGCTTCAAAACCCGTATGGAAAAGGGGCTTTCTTTCCTTGAATTCAACTATATGCTCATGCAGGGCTACGACTTTTTGCACCTTTACGAGGATTACGGCGTGAAGCTCGAAATGGGCGGCGACGACCAATGGAGCAATATGATAGCGGGCGTAAACCTCGTAAGAAAGAAAGCTGCGAGCGAAGCTTACGCGATGACGTTTACTCTCCTTCTTACGAGCGAAGGTAAAAAGATGGGCAAAACGGCGAAGGGCGCGCTTTGGCTTGACGAAAACAAAACCACCCCGTACGAATTTTATCAGTATTTCCGTAACGTAGAGGACGTTAAGGTAGAAGAGTGTATGCGCCTTTTAACCTTTATGGATATGGAAGAAATTCGCGAGCTTACCGCTCATAACGACGAAAGGATGAACGCGGCGAAAGAACGCCTTGCTTTCGAGGTGACCAAGCTCGTTCACGGCGAAGAGAAAGCTTTGGCGGCGCAAAAACAGGCGCGCGCGGCGTTCGGCGGCGGCAGCGAAGAGGATATGCCCGCGGTTAAAGTAGCAAAAGAGACGGAGTACGTTTCGGAGCTTCTCGTTGCGGCGGGAATAGCGAAAAGCAAGGGCGAAGCGAAACGTCTTATAGAGGGCGGCGGCGTTTCTCTCGGAGAACAGAAAGTGACGGACGCATTCGCGAAAATTCCCGAATGGGAAAAAGAACAGGGCGAATTCGTTCTTCATAAAGGCAAAAAAGTACACGTTAAAATCATACTCGAATGAGCGGATATTTCTGCGTTCTCGGGGAAGCCGAGCGGACGGAGGTTATAGAGCGTTCCAAATTCATCTGCTATATCAAGGGTATAGAAAACGAGGAAGAGGCAAAAGCCTTTATAGCTTCTATAAAGAAAAAACATTCCCTTGCAACGCATAATTGCTATGCCTATATCGCGGACGAGCGGGGGCTTAATCAAAAATTTTCGGACGACGGCGAACCGCAGGGAACGGCGGGGCTTCCGATGCTCACCGTTTTAAAAAGCAGAAAAATTTATAAAACCGTCGCTGTGGTAACGCGGTATTTCGGCGGGGTGAAACTCGGTACGGGAGGCTTAGCGCGGGCATACGGCGGCGCGGTGACGGAGTGCCTTAAAGGCGCGGATATTTGCGATATGCAGCCCGCGGCAGTTTATTCCGTAACCTGCGATTACGAAGATTACGTTCGCTTTGCGGCGGCAAAATTTCAAAGCGGCGTAAAGCTTTCGGGAACGGATTTCGGCGAAAAAACGGTTACGGAATTTATAGTGAAAAACGAGGACGAGCGATTGCCGAAAGATTTTATCTCCCGCGTGAAAGAGCTTTCGGGCGGCAGAGCAGAGATAACGAAAAAGGCAAGCGGCTACTATCGTTTTTAGGTGTGATTATGTCTCTCATAACGGCAATATCCGTACAGGAAAAGAGAAAAGAACGCTGCAATATCTATATAGACGGAGAGTTTTTTGCGGGCGTTCCCA
>CAKQEE010000120.1 GCA_934230055.1 uncultured Clostridia bacterium | reverse complement strand
ATACCGGTTCGATAGAGAAAACCGCGATGCAAAACTGGCTCGTTTCCGAAATGAAAGCGCAGGCGGACGACTGGCAAAGAAGCGTTCAGCTTGTTGCGAATTACAGAAACGCTTTTATGGAACGGGGACTTTTAAAATAAAAAGATGAAAAACTTAAAAAGAGGAGAAGGGGCGGCTTCGGTCGCTCTTTCGCAAACAGCCATAGACGGAATGAAGAAAAAGAAGCGGCGCGACGTTATTTTCGCGTACGCGGTGCTTGCGTGGCCTATAATTCATTTTCTCGTGTTCTGGTTTGCGATGAACGCAAGCACTATTTTTCTCTCGTTCAGGTCCGGCAACCTTACGGTAGGTTCGTGGAATCACGGCGCGAACTACGTAGGAGCGTTTAAGGCGATGTTCGGAATAACCCCGAACGAAGGAAAAATCATGAACTGGCGTGCGCTTCCCAACACTCTTTCGCTTATACCGCTCAGCATGCTTATAAACCTGCCGATAACGCTGATATTTTCTTTTGCGATATTCAGAAAAATAAAAGGGCATAAGGTTTATCAGGTGATTCTGTTTTTGCCCGCAATGATTTCCGCAACCGTTTTGTGTTACGTTTTTACGATGTTCGTAAACGGAAAGGACGCCGTTTTGAACAGACTTCTGACGGCGCAGGGTTTGGGGCGACTTATTCCGATAGAAGGTTGGCTCGGCAACGAGGGTACGGCGTGGCCGTTTATACTTATGTTCAGCGTGTGGACGGGTATTTCCACCAACATTATATATTTCGGTTCTTCTATGGCGCGGATTCCCGACGGAATTATAGAAAGCGTTCAGCTTGACGGGGCGAGCGAAATGAAAATTTTCGGCAAAATCGTTATGCCTATGATGTGGCCTACGATATGCACGATTTCCATAAGCATAGTATCCGGGTGTTTTGCATGGTATATGCCGTCGCTTTTAATCGATCCTACGAACGAATATATAACGACGATGGGACTTATCGTTATAGTAAATACCAAGGCAAACGAATACGGACTTGCTTCCGCATGGGGAGTTATAACGGGCGTTATAGGTATGATTTTTATAACCGTGTTCAGAAAAATAACCGAAAAAGGCGCGGAGGCTTTGGAATACTGATGAAAAACGAAAACGTTATTAAAGCCCCCTCTCACGCGGGCGACGTAGTATACAAAATACTCGTTTCGATAGCAATTTTTCTTTTTTCGGCGTCGTTCGTGTTCGTGCTCGTGTTTATGATATGTAATTCGTTAAGAATGCAGACGAGCTATTTTGAAGAGCCTTACGCGTTCTGGAAATTAGACGGCGCGACGCTGAACAATTATCGCGAAATTTTTGTGACCAAATACGGCAGAGCGCGTACCACGATGCTCGGAATGATAAAAAACTCTGCGATTCTTATCGCCGTTTCGGTGGCGGTTCAGGCGGTAGTACCCGTAATTACCGGCTACGTTATAGCAAGGTATAAAACAAAACTCGGTAATTTTGCCGTAAATCTCGTAATACTTTCTATGGTCGTCCCCGCGATAGGTTCTACCGCGAGTACGTACGCGTTTATGACGGCGATAAAACTTAAAGATACGTGGCTCGGCATATTCCTGATGAATGCGGGCGGATTAGGATTCGGAATGCTTTTATATAAAAACTATTTCGCTTCCGTTTCGTGGGAATACGCGGAATCCGCCTTTTTAGACGGCGCAACCAACCTTAAAGTCTTTTTCCGCATAATGTATCCGCAAGCAATTCCTTTGATTGTTTCTATGGGAATACTTAACGTTATAGGGCTTTGGAACGATTATATGACGCCGTATTTATATTTAAACAGCAAACCTACCGTGGCTCTCGGCGTGTACAGCATACAGAAAAACGCGGAAAGTTACGGCGCGTACCCGCAGGCGTTTGCGGCAATGGCGTTTATGACGGTTTTCGTTCTCGTGATATACGCGGGATTCAGCAAGACCATTATGTCGAGTATGTCCGTCGGCGGACTGAAAGGTTAAAAAGGATTTTTTTTGAGGATTAGTATGAAAAATAAAAGAATAAAAGCCATGTCGCTCGCGCTTGCCGCATTGTCGGCGGTAACTCTTATGGGTTGCGGCGGAAAAAGCGGACAAACGCGAGATACTACCGTGAACGTAGCATCTTCGCTCGTGGACTACTCTCTTTTCAAAGATACACGCACGGCGGATATCTACGCGTGGAGAGGTCCTGCCGACTTTTCGGACGAGCAATGGACGTATTTTAAAGATAGCGGCATAAACACGCTTATTCTCGACTCCGGCACGGACGGTGCGCGCGGCGCTCAATTCGGCAGTACGGCACAGGAAAATTATATCAAAAAGTGTGCGGAATACGGGATAAAAGCGATAGGCTATACAAACGGCAATCTGAACGCCAACGTAAAGGATTACGGGGATAAGGATTTTTACACGACGATTGCGGGGATAGATTATACGGACGAACCGGCTTTGCAGGAATTTTCGGATATAGCTTCGGTCATTCCCGACTTTGCCGAAAAATACCCGCACGGGAAGTTTTTCGTATGTATGAATTCGAGTTACGCTTCTGCAAACAGTCTCGGAACGCCGAGTTATCGGGAATATATTTCTTCTTGGTACGATACCGTGCTTAACAGAATTCCGGAGAGTATGCCGAGAGTTCTCGCGTGCGATATTTATCCTTTGCATAACTCGGAAAAGTACGGATACTCTTATATAAACGAAACGTGGCTTCGTTCTCTTGCGTATCTCGCGGAAACGAAAGTCGCTCACCCCGAACTCGTTTTGCATATGGCTATGCAGTCGATGAGCTACGGACTTATAGAAAACACGTCGCCGAGGAGAGAGCCGAGCGAAGCGGACTGTCTGTTTCAGTCGTACGTAAATATGGCTTTCGGATTTACGGAGTTCAGCTGGTTTACTTATTCCACTCCTCCCGCGACACCCGACGATAAAGAGTTTGCGGAGCGGCACGTTGCGATGATAGACAGAAACGGAAAAAAGACCGCGATTTACGAGGCGGTTAAATCTGCCAACGCGCTTATTTACGACCTCGACGAGGTGATGCAGTCCGTTTCCTTTTGCGGTGTTTATCCCGTATACGTTAAAAACGACAAAAAATCCAACGTTATGGACGAAAAAGCGTTGCGCTATCTTAAAAACACCGAAAAAATCATACTCGAAGTTGCGGATTTTAACGTAATAAGCGGAGTAAATACGGACGCAAGCCTTATAATTTCGCAGTTTAAAGACGAAAAGGGCAACGAAGGCTTTATGATAGTCAATTATAACGATCCTTCGGAAAACGTTTCCGCAAACGTAACGCTCGACCTTGTCGACTGCAATAAAGTCGTCGTATACAGAAACGGCAAAGCGGTTACGGAAAGCGTTTCGGGCGGGGAGTTTACGGAAACTTTGCCCGCGGGGCAAGGGGTTTTCGTCCTTCCTTATAAAGACTGAAAAATTTTTTCGCGCAAAGCGCGGAAGAAAAACGGGAGAGAAAAAATGAAAAGAAGTCATATTTCAAAACTTGCGCTTGCGTGTGCGATTTCCGCGATTTTTTCCTTCGGAGGAGTTCGTACGGGAGTTTACGCTTACGAAAATCTCGAAGCGAACTATTCGCTCGAAATAGTCGCCGCGGGAGCTGCGGGAGAGAACGGATTTTCCGCCGTGTACGGAAACGGCGTTTCTTTTACGTTCGACGCGCTTAACGTAGGCGAAAGAGGGGAAAACGGCGTTTTCGTCGCGTCTTCGGAATCGGGTACGAGCGATTCTTCGGCAAGAAAGTTGTTTGCCGTCGGCTTCGAGGGCGGGTATAATTACCGCGTTTCGGCGGCGGGCGGTACGCTTACGGTGGAAAGAAGCGAATACCGTGCGGAAAAATATGCGCCCTTTGCGAGTTTTGAGGGAGCGGACGGAAAATTCCTCGGCATATACGCAATGTCGGAAGGAATTTATTCCGCAACCGTTTGCATAGACGATTTCGTTTGTCTGGACGACGGCGGAAAAGTTACCGTCCGCGACGGGTTCGACAAGCGTTCGCGCGATAACGTGGGAACTATCGGGAAAATAACGGAAAAGTACGGGTTTATAAACAAGTCCGAAATATTTTATACCGTGTCGTTTTTAACCGAAGACGGCGAAGTTATCGCCAAGCAGGAAGTAGCCTTATATAATAAAGCGACTTTGCCCGAAGCCCCGAAAAAGGCGGGATATACTTTTAAGGGGTGGACGGAAGGTTACGATAACGTCGCTTCCGACGTAAAATGT
>CAKQEE010000119.1 GCA_934230055.1 uncultured Clostridia bacterium | reverse complement strand
GTATAAAGGCGGATACGGGGCTTTCCATGCTGGTAGAGCAGGCGCTCCTTGCGGAAGATATTTGGCTCGGCGGCACGCATACGGCGGCGGAAACGGAAGAAATTTTAAGGTATGTTTACGGAAAAACTTTAAACCTTGTTCTTATAGGTATGCCTTCTTCCGGCAAAAGCGAGATAGGAAGGCTTGCGGCGAAGCGGCTCGGACGGGAGTTTTTCGATTCGGATGAGGTTGTAACCGAAAAAACGGGTAAAACGCCCGAAGAGATTATAAAAACGCGCGGAGAAGAATCCTTCCGCAGAATCGAAAGCGAAGCTTTAAAAGAGCTTGCGTTAAAAAGCGGCGCGGTTATAGCTACGGGCGGCGGCGCGGTGACGATAGAAGAAAACGTTTATAACCTTTCGCGTAACGGCGTTTTGATATACCTTAAAAGAGACGCCGAAAAACTGACAGCAAAAAACAGACCTCTTTCCGAAAAAGAGGGGATATTTGCGCTGCAAGCAAAAAGAAGACCGCTGTACGAAGCCGCCGCGGAAGAAACGGCGGATAATAACGGCGATATAGAACACGGTGTAAAGGAGGTGCTTAAAGCTTATGAAACTGCTTGTGATAAACGGTCCGAACCTTAATATGCTGGGGATAAGGGAGCCCGCGCTGTACGGAAAAGAGGACTATTCCGCGCTGAAAAGAAAAATCAAACGCCGCGCGAAAGAACTCGGGGTTAAGGTAAAGCTTTTTCAGTCTAACGACGAGGGGAAAATCGTTACCGAAATTCAAAAGGCTTTCCGCGAATTCGACGGGATAATAATAAACCCCGCGGCGTATACCCACACTTCGGTGGCGATTTTAGACGCGCTTAAAGCGGTTGATATTCCCACGGCGGAGGTGCATCTTACGGACGTGGATTCGAGAGAAGATTTCCGCAAAAAAAGCTTCGTTTCCCTTTACGCCGAAAAGGTGATAAAAGGGCGCGGCACCGAAGGTTATACGGAAGCGATGGAGTATTTCGTAAACAAAGCGAAAAAGGCTTAACGCGTGCGACGAAAAAAGAGGAAAACGGCAGGGCGATGAAAAAGAAAACCCCTTGCCGTTTTTTATCGCTTTTTTGTTGCTAAAATCTTTATTTTCGCGATTGACATACCGCGTGCGATATGCTACAATTAACGTGAAAATTTATAACGGAAGTGTGTTATGAAAGAAGTTTATAGTGCCATAGACGAGCTTATTTTTTACGCCGAAAAAAATCTCGGACTTGCTAAGAGGAACAAAGATTACGTTAAAAATTCGATTTTTAACCTTTTAGATCTCGATTCTTACGACGACGCCGTTACAAAGGCGGAAGATTTTTCGGAAACGGCAAAGCTAAAAAGTCCGGAAAAGCTTGTGGAAAAGTTCAAAAACGCCTGCCTTGCCGCAGGACTTTTTGAAGAGTGCGAAGCGGAAAAGTATTGCGACGCGGTTATGGGAGAACTTTCTTTAACGCCGAAAGAGGTGGAAGATAAGTTCTACGAAATAGAAAAAACGGAGGGTGCGAAAGCCGCTACCGAATGGTTTTACGATTATTCGGTGAAAAACGACTACGTGAAAAAGGCGAAGCTCGACCTTAACCCCAGATTCGAGGAAGCGGGGCTTATAGTTACCATAAACAAGGCGAAGCCCGAATTCAGAGACGCTAAAACCGCGGCTTCCGGCAACAAACCGAAGGGCGGATATCCCAAGTGCAACATCTGCCACGAAAACGAGGGTTTTTCGGGTAGAAGCAAACGCACTCTCCGCACGGTAAACGTAACCCTCGGCGGCGAGGAGTGGTTCTGGCAGTTTTCGCCTTACGGATATTTTTATCAGCACGGAATCGTGGTAAATTACAAGCACACGCCTATGCACGTAGATAAAGGCACGTTCGGCAGACTTATGGATTTTGCAGACAGGTTCCCGCACTACTTTATCGGCAGTAACGCCGCGCTTCCGCGTATCGGCGGCAGCGTTCTCGCTCACGACCATTATCAGGGCGGCGGAGAAATTCTGCCCTTGCAAAGGGCGGCGGCTTATAAAAGCTTTGCGGTAAATGGCTTCGGCGGCGCAAAAATCGAAATACTCGAATGGCCGGGGACGGCGGTTCGCGTAGTATCGGAGGACAAAAACGCTATAACGGAAATTTCTTCCGCTATAAACGAGTGCTGGTTAAACTACGATAAACCCGAACTCGGGCTTATTTCCCACGGAGAGGACGGGGAACGCCGCCACGCGGTAAGTCCCACCGTCGTCAAAACGGCGCGCGGCTACGAAATGAATATTATTTTAAGAAGCAATATCGCCACGGAAGAATTCCCCGACGGAGTTTTCCACGCGCACCCCGAATTTCACGTTATCAAAAAGGAATCCATAGGGCTTATAGAAGCGCAGGGTTTATTTATTTTGCCGGGGAGATTAGACGGCGAGCTTAAAGAGCTCGGCGAAATTATTTCCGCGGGCAAAGAGCTTCCCGAGAAGTTCAAGGAATACGGGATGATTGCGGAAGAGATAAAAGCCATTGCGGGCAAAGACCTTTCGGAAGAGAACGTTTCTGCCGCGATAAGAAAAATACGAATATAAAGTTTCTGCCGCGGGAAGAGTGAACCTTATCGGCGAACACGTGGATTATTGCGGGGGAAAGGTTTTTCCCGCCGCGTTATCCTTAAAAAATACCGTCTACGCCCGCGCGAACGGTACGGATAAAATAAACCTTTCGTGGAGTACCTTAAAAGAAAAAGTTACCCTCGACGTAAACCGTCTGGAAGATTATAAAAATCTTAAATACGGCAATTATCAGGCGGGCAGCGCGCTTATGTGGAAAAACGCGGGGCATAAAGTCGTCGGCGCGGATTTATATATGGATTGTACCGTGCCGTTCGGAAGCGGTCTTTCTTCTTCGGCGGCGATAGAGGTTTCCACCATAGCCGCGCTCGGCGCGCTTGCGGGGGAGAAAGTGAACGCCGTGGAAGTCGCGCTTCTCGCGCAGAAAGCGGAGCGCGAATACGCGGGCGTGAACTGCGGAATAATGGATCAATACGCTTCCGCCTGCGGCAAAAAGGGGAACGCCATGCTTCTCGACTGCAAAACGCTCGATTGCGAGTACGTTCCCGTAAGAACGGGCGAATATTCGCTCGTTCTTATAGACAGCAAAAAGCCGCATAACCTTATAGAGAGCAAATATAACGAACGCCGCGCGGAAACGGAAGAGGCTTTAAGTATTCTCGCCCCCGTTTGCAAAATTTCCTGCCTTGCGGAGCTTTCTCCCGAAGAGTTTGAAAAGCACGAAGATCTGCTCGCCGAAACCGTTAAAAAGCGCGCTCGGCACGTTGTTTACGAGTGCGAAAGAGTAAAACGCGCCGCGGAGTTTATGCGTGCGGGAGATATGAAAAAGCTCGGCGAGCTGTTAAACGCTTCTCATAAATCTTTAAGCGAACTTTACGAAGTGACGGGTAAAGAGCTTGATACTCTTGCCGCCGTCGCGCAAAGCCATTCCGCGTGCGCGGGTTCCAGAATGACGGGCGCGGGCTTCGGCGGGTGTACCGTGTCGCTCGTTAAAACCGCGGAAAAAGAGGATTTCGAGAAGTTCGTTCTTTCCGAATACGAAAAGAAAATCGGGTACGCCGCAAAGTGTTACGAAGCGGAAATTTCGGACGGAATTATAATAGAAAAGCTTTAATAAAGAAAAAATTTTTTAAGCGCGGCAGGGTTTGCCGCAAAAAAACTAATAACAGCGGGGCGAAAATCGCGGCGAGGCAGCCTCTCGGGAGATAATAATGGAAGAGAGAAATTACGTTTACGAATTCGAGAAAAAAGGCTTCGGAATGTTTGTGCATTTCGGACTATACAGTATCCTCGGCAAAGGCGAATGGGTTTTTACGCAGGGGAATATAGACAAAGAAAAATATTTTAAGCTTACCGAAAAGTTTAAGGTGAAAAAGGGCTGGGCGAAAGAGCTTGTTTCTACTGCAAAAAAAGCGGGTTGCAAGTATATAACGCTCACCACCCGCCACCACGAAGGCTTTTCTTTATACGATACGCAGGGGCTTAACGATTTCGACGCGCCCCATTCCGCCGCAGCAAGAGACCTCATCAAGGAATTCACCGATGAGTGCGCAAAAGCGGATATAACGCCCTTTTTCTATCACACCCTTTTAGACTGGCATAACGAAGATTACGAAAAGAATTTCCCCGCGTATATAGATTATCTTGTAAAAAGCATAGAAATTCTTTGCAGAAATTATGGGAAAATAGGCGGATTCTGGTTTGACGGAATGTGGGATAAGCCGAACGAAAACTGGCAGGAAGACAGAATTTACGGCACCATAAGA
>CAKQEE010000118.1 GCA_934230055.1 uncultured Clostridia bacterium | reverse complement strand
ATGTATTTGCGATTATAAAAAGAAAAAACCGCCCGTATGTGCGGTTTTTTCTTTTACGAGCTTCATTGCACGACGAGCGGAAGAAGCTTATATAAACCTAAAAATATGAGTACGAGCGGCGGTATAAAATTAAGCCGACTTGCCTTTTTTATAAACGGCACGTTTGAAAGAATTATGCCCAAAACTATCATCACGGCGTGCATGACCGCAATAACTACGGGGACGTAGAATCCGTTTATCCCCATTATCGCGAGCGAAAGATTTGCCGCCGCGCCGTCGAGTCCCACCGCAAAACCCGCGAGTAAAGATTGCCGTACGAGCTTTCCTTTTTCACGTTTTGCGCAATCTGATTTTTCGTTTTTTAAATTCTCGTTCGCACCATTGAGGCTTTTTGTTGTTTCCGTGTTTTCCGCAGGTTTAATAAGGTTAAAAACGCCCACGCCTACGAGAATCAGACCGCCGAGCGAAGCTGTTTTTTCGCTTAAAATTTCCGTAAGCGCGGCAGCCGCGTAGTTGGCGGCGGCGCACATGGCAAAGACCGTCAGCGCGATAACGAGCGCGACGATAAATTTATTTTTACCTTTCCCGTTAAAGGCGAGCGAAAAGCCGCACGCGAACGAGTCTATACTCACCGTAAACGCGGTAATAAAAAGGAATCCCGTCATTAGTAATATCCCGTCTTTCGTTTATTATTATAATATTGTTCGGGAAGGTTAAATGTGACGGGGAGAAATTATTCTTTATTTATCGGCGGGGGAAGAAGGGCGGTTTTTTGCACGTTCGTTACAGAAAGCTTTTCAGTTTTTCGTAATAGCCCTCTTCGAGAGAAAGAAGTTCCGAAATAAAGCCTTCCACATTTTCGTCGTAGTTTTCCTTTTCGTTTTTCATCGCGGTAAGTTCGTTGATGCCCATAACCGTTCCTTTAATCATCATGTCCGCGATATTGTTTTTAGAATCGTCGATAAGCGTTTTCATTTTAACGCTGCCCCACATCATTGCCTTTTTAAAAACGTTCACGTCTTTGGGTTCGATGTTTTTTTCCGCAAGATAAGAAGAAATTTCGCCGATTATCTTCTCGTAGCCGTCGTATTCGTTTTTGAGTTCCTTTTTGAGGTTTTCGTCCTCTACGGCGGGCAAAATGTCCGAAATGCTTTGAAGCGCGATATGCGCGTTTTTATAAACGTCGGTTATCGCTTTGCGGTTTACGTTTTCGCTAATCATAATAGTCTCCTTTTGGCTGATAAAGGTAGTTTGAGCTTAAAAAAAAGTTATTATTCCGCCGCTTCCGAAAATTTACGAAAAAAGCGAATAAAAAATAATCGCTAACGGGTAAAATCATTTGACATTTACCGCTAAATTTAGTAGAATACCGAATGAGCCGCTCGAATGGGGTTATTTTTAAGTGCGATTTTGGCGTTAAATTGCCTGAAAAGCCGCCCCGAAATCAAAATTCGGCGAGACGAGTTACAGGAGGTAACGAAGATATGTACGCTATCGTAGAAAACGGTTCCAAGCAGTACAAAGCGGAAGTCGGTTCGGTCGTAAGATTCGAAAAGCTTTCCGGAAACGTAGGCGACAAAGTTGAATTCGGCGTTTTAATGGTGTCGGACGAAAACGGAGTTAAGGTTGCGGAGGAAGCCAAAGCTTTTAAAGCGGTAGGCGAAATTGTAGCGCAGGGCAAAGAAAAGAAGGTTATCGTCTTCAAGTACAAAGCCAAGAAGAACGAAAGGAAGAAACAGGGACACAGACAACCTTTCACCGCGGTCAAGATCACCGAGATCGTCGCGAAATAAGAAAGGAGGCAATTATATATGATATTATTCAGGTTATTTGCTCACCACAAAGGTGGCGGCAGCACCAAGAACGGCAGAGACAGCAACGCTAAAAGATTAGGCATCAAAGCGGCGGACGGTCAGTTCGTGCAGGGCGGCAGCATAATCGTTCGTCAGCGCGGAACCAAAATTCACCCCGGCAATAACGTCGGCATCGGCGGAGACGACACCCTTTTCGCTCTTATAGACGGCGTAGTCAGATTTGAAAGGCTCGGCAGAGACGACAAAAAGGTAAGCGTATACGCAAAAGAAAACTAATTACGAAATTGTGCGAGTCGATTTTTCGGCTCGCTTTTTCTATTCTTAAATATGCTTTAACTATGGATAAAACGGTAAAAATAATCTACGATAAAGAGTTTTTCGATATAAAAGACACTCTTTGTTGCGGGCAGATTTTCAGGTTTACGGAAGCGGGCGAGGGCTATCTCGTTTTTTCCGCGGATAAGTGCGCCTATTGCTACGAGGAAGGCAAAAACTCCGTTATAGAGTGTTCCGCTTGCAAAGAGGAGTATTTTTACGATTTTTTCGATTTGAAAAGGGATTATTCGAGCGTCGTTTTTGCGGCGGAAAATTTTGGAATACCCGTTTTAAGCACCGCGGCGAAGCTCGGCAAGGGTATCCGCATACTCAATCAGAACGCGGAAGAAGCCCTGTTTTCTTTTATCGTTTCGCAAAACAACAATATTCCGAGAATTAAGGGAATAATAGAAAAGCTTTGCTCGGGCGCGGGGGAGGAGCGCGTTTTTTACGGCGAAAAGTTCGCGAAAGAGGGGATAAAATACCGCGCTTTTCCCGCGGCGAAAGAGCTTGCCGCTCTTCCCGAAAGTTTTTTTTCTTCGATAGGTCTCGGGTATCGCGCGGGGTATATAAAGGAGCTTGCGGATAAAATAGCCGCGGGCTATTCGGTGCAAAAGCTTTCTTCGCTTTCTACCGAGGAGTTGCGCAAAGAACTGATTTCGATAAAGGGAGTAGGACCGAAGGTTGCGGATTGCGCCGTGCTTTTCGGCTTTCACCGTGCGGACAGTTTTCCCGCCGACACGTGGATAGAAAAGGTTTATAAAGAAGATTTCGGCGGAAGGCTTAACGACAGAAAGAAAATTTCGGAATAGTTCGTAAATCTTTTCGGCGAGAATTCCGGCTATTTTCAGCAATACCTTTTCTATTATAAAAGAAGTGCGGAAGTAAAGTAAAATTTAATGCAAAAAACTGCGCGACAAGCTGAAAAATCTTAAAAAACGATTGTCAATCGCAAAGAAAATGTGATATACTTTAAGCGTAGTTTTACAAAACGAAAAATTATGGAGGGCATATTTTTATGCAGTATTCGGCAGAAGTAAAAGAAATGTGCTGTGTAGCGAAAGGTCCGCACCACGGACCTGCTCCCATTCCCGAAGAGGGCAAATGGGTAGAAGCAAAGGAAATAAAAGATATTTCCGCTTATACGCACGGTGTAGGCTGGTGCGCTCCCCAACAGGGCGCGTGCAAATTGTCGTTGAACGTTAAAAACGGCATTATAGAGGAAGCTTTGGTAGAAACCATAGGCTGTTCGGGAATGACTCATTCGGCGGCTATGGCGGCGGAAATTCTCCCCGGTAAAACCATTCTGGAAGCTCTTAACACAGACCTTGTCTGCGACGCTATAAACACCGCGATGCGCGAACTCTTTTTACAGATAGTATACGGTCGTTCGCAGTCCGCGTTCTCCGAAGACGGTCTCGTTATCGGCGCGGGTATGGAAGATCTCGGCAAGGGCGCGCGTTCTATGGTCGGCACTATGTACGGCACGAAAGCGAAGGGCGTAAGATACCTTGAAATGACCGAAGGTTACTGCACGAGAATGGCTCTCGACGAAAACGACGAAGTAATCGGCTACGAGTTCGTATCTCTCGGCAAGATGACCGACTTTATAAAGAAGGGCATGGAGCCTAACGAAGCTTACGAAAAGGCGAAAGGCACTTACGGTCGCTTTAAGAAAGAAGACGGCGCGGTCAAATATATCGACCCGCGCAAAGAGTAAGGAGGTATTGAACTATGGCGCAGTTTGAAGGTTACGAAAGAAGAGAAGCGAAAATCCTCGCCGCTCTTAAAGAATACGGCATTTCGTCCATAGACGAATGTCAGAAAATTTGCGAAGAAAAGGGCATTTCCCCTTATACCATAACGCAGGAAACCCAGCCGATTTGTTTTGAAAACGCTAAATGGGCGTACACCGTGGGTTCTGCAATCGCCATAAAGGCGGCGGAAAAGACGGGCGACAAGAGCGCGGCTACCGCGGCGGCGAATATCGGCATCGGTTTGCAGTCTTTCTGTATCCCCGGTTCGGTTGCGGAAAACAGAAAGGTCGGTTTAGGTCACGGCAACCTCGGCAAAATGCTTCTTTCCGAAGAAACCGAGTGTTTCTGCTTCCTTGCGGGACACGAATCCTTTGCGGCGGCGGAGGGCGCAATCAAAATCGCGCTTAACGCAAACAAAGTAAGGGTAAAACCCCTCCGCGTTATCCTCAACGG
>CAKQEE010000117.1 GCA_934230055.1 uncultured Clostridia bacterium | reverse complement strand
CCTTTAAATATTGTAAAATATGTGTATCGCTTATAACAGGGGATATTATGTCTGTAAAAACGAACAACATTTACGGGAAAATAGTAATTTCGGACGCAACCATAGCGAAATACGTCGCTCACGTGGCTTCCGATTGTTACGGAATAGTGGCTTTCGTTCCGACGAGCATTTTCGATTCCGTAATAAGTTTTTTTCGTTTCGGCGCGAGCGTTAAAGGCGTAAAAGTCAAAAGCTCGGGCGACAGAATATTCATAGACGTATCGGTGGTCGTCAAATTCGGCGTATCCATCGTTGCGGTTATAGAAGCTCTCAAAGAATCCATAAAGTATAAGGTGGAACGGTTTACGGGTATGATAGTAGACACGATGAACGTTACCGTTATGGGAGTAAGGCAATAAACCCGCCGCGGACGGGTTTTTTCCCGTTTGCGAATTTTTAAGCGTTAATAAAGCTTTTGTCCTTTTTTATAGTAGGAGTTTATAATGCAAAAAACGATAAACGGAGCGATGCTCCGGTCGATGATAGTGACCGCGGCGAAGTTGCTCGAAATAAACAGAGTTACGGTAGACGCTTTGAACGTTTTTCCCGTTCCGGACGGCGACACCGGTACGAATATGTCGCTTACCATACAATCGGCGGTAAAAGAAGTTCTTTCTTGCAGTACGAATAAAATTTCCGATTTGTCGGAAGCCATTTCGAGAGGTGCGCTTCGCGGCGCGCGCGGAAATTCGGGCGTTATACTTTCACAGGTTCTGCGCGGAATGTGCCAGACTTTTAAGAACGCTACCGAAATAGACGTAAAAACGTTTGCGCAGGCTCTTCTTTCGGGCGCGGAAATCGCTTACGGCGCGGTTAGTAAACCCAAGGAAGGCACGATGCTTACCGTTATCAGAATGATGGCGGAACACGGGCAGAGCGTGAGAAGAAAATGTTCGGACTTCGAAACGTTTTTCGCGGAGATAATAAAAGCGGGCAACGAAGCCGTGGAATTAACCCCTTCGCTTCTCCCCGTTCTTCGCAAAGCGGGCGTAGTGGACGCGGGCGGCAAAGGACTTATGTGCGTGTTCGAGGGTATGCAGAAAGCTATTCTCGGAGAAGCGGTCAGAGGGGACGTGACCGTTCCCGATACGCCTTCTTCGG
Source organism: uncultured Clostridia bacterium (assembly GCA_934230055.1). Classification (GTDB taxonomy): domain Bacteria; phylum Bacillota; class Clostridia; order Christensenellales; family Borkfalkiaceae; genus UBA1259. Next base: position 3,266 of record CAKQEE010000117.1, on the reverse strand, counting down.
AAACGGCTATGGAACACGCCGATATCATGAGCCTCGGCAACATAGAATTCGCTTACTGTACGGAATTCTTTATAGTAAACATAAAAAAGCAGACGACGCTTGCGGACATTGAAAAGCTGAAAGAGTTTTTGATGACGATAGGCGATTGCGTTATCGTTATAGGCGATTTGGAACTTGTTAAAGTACACGTCCATACGAATCAACCGGGCGTTGCTCTCACCAAAGCACTCGAACTCGGCGAACTCGATAAGCTTAAAATCGAGAATATGTTAGAACAGAATCGTGCGCTGATGAAAAAGTACGAAGAAGAAAAGAAAGAAATGGGTATGATGGCGGTCTCCGCGGGCGAGGGGCTGACAGGCATATTCAAAGACCTTATGGTAGACGCCGTTATAGAAGGCGGGCAGTCTATGAATCCCTCCGCAAGCGACATTGCGGACGCGGTGCAAAGAATAAACGCGGAAAACGTTTTCGTATTCCCGAACAACAAAAACATAATACTTGCGGCGGAACAGGCGAAATCGCTTGTGGAAAACAAAACCATTCACGTTATTCCCACGAAGAACATTCCGCAGGGTTTCTCAGCGGCTCTTGCCTTTAATCCGGACATATCGGTAGACGAGAACAAGGCGAACATGATACACGCGCTGGACGCGGTGAACGTAGGTCAGGTAACTTACGCGGTGAGAAACACAAAGCTTTACGGTTTTGAACTTAAAGTCGGCGATATTATGGGGCTTGACAACAAAAAAATTCTCGCCACCGGCAACGATATAGGACTTGTTACCATCGAACTTATAGAAAAGCTTCGCAGCGACGAAGAGATTATCACTCTTTATTACGGGCAGGACGTTAAGGAAAGCGACGCGGAAGAGTTGCGGCAGATTGTCGCGGATAAATATCCCGATTGCGACGTGGAACTTCATTACGGCGGGCAACCGATTTATTACTACTATATCGCGCTTGAATAAGAAATTTTCGGGAAAGAGAAATCTTTCCCGTTTTTAATAAGAGGACCGAATTAAAAGGGGTTATGGAACTTACCAAAATACGCGGAATTAACGAAAAACGCGAGACGGAATTTAATAAACTCGGAATTTTCGACACGGCGGACCTCGTCCGCTTTTTTCCGCGCGCCTATCTCGATATGACGAGCAAATCTCTTCTTAAAGAGGCTTATCATAACGATATGATTTTAACTTCCGGCAGGATAACGAGTACGCCGACGGTGCGGTATTTTCGCCGCGGAAGCGGAATGGTGAAAGCCGTTTGCGAGCAGGAAGGGGAGATTTTTTCGGTAGTATGGTTTAATCAGCCGTACGTCGCGGCAAGGCTTAAAGCGGGCGAGGAATACCTTTTTTACGGCAGAGTAAGAAAGGAAAACGGCTATACTACGCTTGCAAACCCGTCTTTCGAGCCGCTTGAAAAGGCGTTCAGACTTAAAGGAATCGTGCCGCAGTACAGAATTAAAGGCACGCTGACGCAAAAAATAGTGAGGGACGCGTGCAGACTTGCGGTGGACTTGGAAAAACCCGCAACGGCGATACCCGACTTTCTTGCGAAAAAATACGGGCTCGGCGACCTTTTCGGAGCGTATCGCGAAGTGCATAATCCTTCTTCTTTCACCGCGCTGAAAAAAGCTTCGGAAAGGATTGCCGTCGAAGAATATTTCGCGCTTATCTCGGCGTTCAAAATTATAAAAGGCGGCAGGGAACAGGTGCGCATAAACCGATACGACTGCTCGGAAAAAGAGCTTTTAAGGTTTATTTCGGAACGTTTCCCGTTCGAGTTCACGGCGGGGCAGAAGTCCGCGGTGAACGAAATTTACGCGGATATGACGGGTGCTTCGGTGATGAACAGACTCGTTCAGGGCGACGTGGGAAGCGGTAAAACGGCGGTGAGTATGTGCGCGATATATATCGCGCTTTATAGCGGCTATCAGGCGGCAATGCTCGCGCCGACGGAAGTGCTTGCACGCCAGAATTACGAGGCGGCAAAGAGAGCTTTTCCCGATTATAACGTGGGACTTATCACGGGTTCTATGACGGCAAAAGAAAAGCGGGAAATGAAAGGCGCCGTTAAGCTCGGCATAATAAATATACTCGTTGGCACGCACGCGCTGTTAGAAGACGACGTGGAATTTAAGCGGCTTTCGTTATGCGTATGTGACGAACAGCAACGCTTCGGCGTGGCGCAAAGGAGCGGACTTATGAACAAAGGCGTTACGCCGGACGTACTCGTTATGAGCGCGACGCCTATCCCGAGAACTCTTTCGCTTATTTTTTACGGCGACCTCGATATAACGACGATAACCGATAAACCGAAAGAGCGCGTGCCGATACAAACAAACATCGTCCCGCAGGAAAAATACCTCGATATGCTTAAATTTATAGAAAAAGAAGTATCTTGCGGCAGACAGGCGTATTTCGTTTGCCCAAAAATAGAAGGGGACGACGAGGGAACTTTAATCAGCGTGACGGAGCTTTTCGAGGAGCTTAAAGAAAGAATGCCGAGCGTGAAGTTCGGGCTCCTGCACGGCAAAATGAAGGATAAAGAGAAAGACGAAATTATGCGCGCGTTTAAGGAAAAAGAGTACGGCGCGCTTGTTTCCACCACCGTTATAGAGGTCGGCATAGACGTGCCGGACGCTTCCGTTATGGTCATTTATAACGCGGAACGGTTCGGGCTGTCGCAGTTGCATCAACTTCGCGGCAGGGTGGGCAGGTCGGATAAAAAGAGCTATTGTTTTCTGACCTCCGCGAGCGTGAGCGAAACGGCTGTCGAGCGGCTTAAAATTATAAAGGACAATTCGGACGGATTTAAAATTTCCGAATACGATTATAAGCTGCGCGGTTCCGGCGACTTTATGGGAAGCCGCCAAAGCGGTAAATTTATGAACGATTTGGGGGATCTTGCGTACGGAACGGATTCTATTTTTCTTGCGAAAAAGCTTTCGGACGAGGCGTTCGTTTCGGGCGCCGATACGGAGAAAATTAAAGAAGTCGCGATAAGAAAGTATAATAAGTTAAAAGACGTGACGATGAATTAGCGTAGTTGCGGCAAAAGACCTTAACAGACCTTTGCGTAACGGAAAAATTAAATTTTTAAAACGGAAGCGACGGGCTACCCATTCGGGTTAGCCCGTCGCTCGTTAAGTTTTTTATTTTTTTAAGCCGAATATTTCGCGATTAAGCCGCTTGTTCGGTAGCGGTAAAACTTTCTATAAAAGCGTTGTAATCGAAGTCGGTTATAAACTTGCCTTTCGT
>CAKQEE010000116.1 GCA_934230055.1 uncultured Clostridia bacterium | reverse complement strand
AGAATATTGTTTCTTTTCGTTGCCGAGCGCAAAACAGGGCGCGATATAAGTCGCAGTAGTATTTTCGCGCAGAATAAATTCGTCAAGTCCGTTCGGGTCTTTTCCCGCGTATCTGAAAAGCTCTACCTTAAAACCTGTAAAATCGGCTTTGAGTTCCGCTATCGTGGTGTTTACGGGGTCGCTTATCGTTAATTCACCGGTCGTCTCGTCGTAATCGAAAGGATAAACGTATTCCGTGCCGCTATCGCTTGCAAGGACTTTAAAGCCGTGTTGTTCCCCCTTGAACGCGTCGTAAACCATATCTTCGGTAGAGTAAACGAAGTAATTCGTATCGCCGTAGCCGGGGCGGGTTTCGCCGCCTTCGGGTTCTTCGTATCCCACTTCGTGTCCGTGATGATGCACGGCATATCCGCTTGCCGCCGCGGCGTTTTTAAGCGCGGTATCGAGAATTTCGTGGTTTTCCGTGCGGGGATAGGGTTTAAGTTTTGCTTCGTCAACGTCCGCAGTACCGTGTTCGGACAAAGTGAACTCGTAGGTGGAATGATAGTGGTCTTCGGTGTTGCCCTTTATAGGATAAAGCTCTTCCGTTACGATATGAATTTTGGTTATAACGCCGTTTTCTTCGGTAAAGAGGAACTCTTTAATGCGTTCGTTCCAACCGGTAATCGCGGTCGCGATTTTGTTTACCTTTTCCGTGTTGCTTTCCGTAATTTTTAAGGAATACACACCTTTTTCTTCTTCCGCAAAGTCGTCTGCCGTAACCAAATCCAGATCGAACGGATTGTAATAATCTTTAAAAAGCGAGTCGGAAGGCACTTCCTGAATCTTATTGTCTATCGTTCTTACAACCATTTTGATGGTACGGTTATCTTTTTTATAAACGTAATCGTAATAGACTTCGCCCGTATTCTTGTCCGATTCCGTAACGGAAATAACGTTATTCCCGTATACGGTTTCTATAAAGAATTCCTTGTCATATTCGTCGTTGCTGTGGTCGTAAGCGTATTCGCCCTTTAAACGTAGTCTGCCTTTAAGTGAAGAGAGCGGGAAGTTAGATTCGGGCTTTTCCGGTTTGTCCGGTCTGTCGGGTTCTTCGGACTTCTTCGCGTAAATCGTATCTATAACGGTGTTTTTCGTGATGTTGAAAGAATATTCGTTATCGTAAACGGCGAAAGTCGAGCCGTTTACTTTTACGCTTATTTTGCTGTAATCGTAACTATCGTCTTTTGCGAAAAATTTGAGTGTGATAAGATCCCCGTCGTTGTATTTTTCAAACAGCGGACTGATGCTCACGGAAGCTATGCTGTCGTCGTTGTTTACGACGAGGGTATAGGTTTCTTTTGTTTCGCCGGTATCTTCCTTTTTTCCGCAAGCGGCAAAGGTAAAGCACGCGAGAGCAACGAGAGACAAAAGTAAGATAAGAAGCTTAAAATTCTTTTTCATTACGTACTCCTCTTTTGATGTTTAACGCCCCGCAAGCAGGGCGGGATTTGTTACCGTATAAATATTTTTAAAAACATTATTATATATAATACCACCTGAAAGGCTTTTTGTAAATGATTTAAGTCAAGTTTTTTCAATAATGGCGGCGAATTTAAGCTGAAAAAGCAAAGCGCCGGAGTTTTTCGTCAAATCGAAGCGTTTAAATTTTCGGCTTGTCGTGTAAGTGAATACAAAATTGAAGTATTCAAAATTTTATTCAATAATAAAAAGGCGCGTATCCGGTCTATCAGGCGGGGCTTTACACGTGGCAAGTAATAGTCGTTGTTTTACCGTGAAATTCGGACGGTATAAGCTAAATTGCGGGCAGATAAAAGCTTTGTTTATAGTTGGATAAGCGGTGATTATAATATATGAGCCGTGTTTTTGCCTTTTGCTGTTTATATTTTTTGTAAAATTGACGAAAATATTATATATCTCGGCACAAAAAAGCCTAATCAAATCTTTGGTCAGATATGCGAAAAAATTATGAATAAAGGAAAACATACGCCGTAAAAATTGTTGCTTTATTCCGATAAAGCTGTTATAATGTAAAAAGTTGTAGTATACAAGGGATAGTGTAAGTTGGAACGGTCGGACACGATTAAATTCGAAAGTCGCATTAACCCTTCGCCGTGTTTTTGAAAGTAAAATTTCTTACAGGTGATTAAGAAGAAAATAATTTTCGGCGGCGCAGTCGTTTTTGACTGAAAATTTGTGCCGACGAGGGAGTCTTATGAAGAGAAAAATTGCAAAATGGACGAATGCGTTGAGAGTTGTTGTGGCGTTTATGCTCGTTCTCTCGTTCTCTTTTGCCGATTTAGGTTCGGTAAATGCGGACGGGGGTGCTTCCGCTTCCCGTATAACGATAAGCGGCGGATTGAAGGAAACGGAACTCGAAACCGATTCGTTGCGTCAGCAATATTTTAATCAGAGTACGATAAGCACAAACGAAACGGTAAGCTACGAAGGAAAGCGTTGGGTTATTGCGGAGTTTGAAGGCGATGCGCTTTACGACAGCTACGAAAAATCCGCAGTTTCGGAGTCTTTTCAGGATTATTTGAACGGTTCCGCTGCGGCAAAGATTAAAGCTTCGCTCGAAAAGACTCACGAAAAGTTTTTGTCCGTTCTTAATTCAAAGGGTATAGATTATACTTATAAATACTCTTATACGGTTTTAAACAACGGCGTCGCGATAAAGATTTCCGCGGACGATTTTGAAACGGTAAGCAATTTGAGCGGCGTTAAAAACGTTTATTTTTCCGAGAACTACGCCGTACCGAAAGTTGCGGTAACGAATAACGCGAACGTTTATTCCACGGGTATTTACGATTCTTCCGACCTCGATTATAAGGGAGAAGGAATGGTTGTGGCTATTCTCGATACAGGTCTTGATTATTCCCACGAGGCTTTTCAGACTATGCCCGACGATCCCGCGTGGACGAAAACAACCGTTGCGAACAAGTTGGTGGCTATAAAAGAAAGCGGCAAGCCCTTCTATGCAAAGGCTTCCGTAGACGAAGTTTATTATAACGCGAAAGTACCTTTCGCGTACGACTATGCGGACGACGATCCCGACGTTTATCCTTCTTATTCTTCGCACGGAACGCACGTTGCGGGTATCGTTGCGGGGCAGAGCAATTACGTCGTTGCGACGAAAGACGGCGTGGAAGAAACCTTCCTCGGAGTAGCTCCGCAGGCGCAGCTCGTTATCGGTAAAGTTTTTACCGATAATCTCGACAGTGATTCTCTCGGCGGCGCGGATACCGTAGATATTATTTCCGCGGTAAGCGACTGCGTTGCGCTCGGCGTAGACGTTATAAATATGTCGCTCGGTTCCAGCGCGGGCTTTGCGAGGGAAGAGGACGACGAATTCCTTAACGCGATTTACGACAGTGTGGAAGCTGCGGGCATAAGCCTTGTCGTTGCGGCGAGTAACGATTACAGTTCCGGTTTCGGCGGTGGCAACGGTACCAACCTTGCAAGCAACCCCGACAGCGGTACTGTAGGTTCGCCTTCCACTTATAAGGCGGCTCTTTCCGTTGCTTCCATAAACGGACAGAAGTCCACATATATTCAGGCTAACGAAGACGAAGATCAGGTTGCTTTCATAACGGAAGCTTCCGACGGAGACGGCAACACCCTCGATTTCGTCGATCAGCTTTATAAAATAGCGGGAAAGCCGAAGGGTACAACCCTCAACTTTAAATACGTCGTGGTGAGCGGCGTGGGCAGACCTGCAAACTATTCCGGCAGAGTGGCAAGAGAGCTTGCCGATAAAGAAGGTTACGACGGCACCATAGCTCTCGTAAAGCGCGGAGATATAACCTTTGCGGAAAAAGTTCAGAACGCGATGGATAACGACGCGGACGCGTGTATCATTTACAACAACCTGTCCGGTACCATAAGAATGTCTCTCGGGGACGTGAACGAACCTATACCGACTTGCGCCATCACGATGGACGCGGGCAAGGTTATAGTAGACTCCGCAGTAAGAAACGTCGGCACCATTCAGGTCAGCTCGGAATTTAAAGCGGGTCCGTTTATGTCGGACTTTTCCAGCTGGGGTCCGATGCCCGACCTTCAACTTAAACCTGAAATTTCCGCTCACGGCGGGGAAATTACCAGCGCGGTTCCGGGCGGTTACGATATTTACAGCGGAACGAGTATGGCTGCTCCGAATATGGCCGGCGCGATTTCTCTTTTAAGACAGTATCTTAAAACCGCTAACCCCGAACTTACCGGACCGGAACTTAACGCAAGGGTTAATCAGGTTCTTATGAGTACCGCAACCATAGCTCTTAACGAAGAGGGGAATCCTTATTCGCCGAGAAAACAGGGTGCGGGACTTGCTGGCATTGCGGACGCTATCGGCACCGAAAGTTATATAACCGTAAAAGACGAAAACGGCAACGTTCGAGATAAGACCAAAATAGAGCTTTACG
>CAKQEE010000115.1 GCA_934230055.1 uncultured Clostridia bacterium | reverse complement strand
ATTTTACGATTATAAGAGAGGGTTTTTCCGTTTCCGCTTTCGCCTTTTTGATTGCTCTGTTAAGAGCGGCAAGGTCGTTGGCGTCTTTAACCTTTATAACCTGCCAGCCCATAGCCTCGTGGCGTTTGCCCACGTCCTCCGTAAAGGTAATGTCGGTGCTGCCTTCTATGGTAATATCGTTGTCGTCGTAGAAAACGATGAGCTTGCCGAGTTTAAGAGAACCCGCGATAGAAGCCGCTTCGTTCTCTATGCCTTCCTGCATACAGCCGTCGCCGCAAATCGCGTAAGTGTAATGGTCTACGACGGGGAAGCCTTCTTTATTGAATTTGTTCGCGAGATAATTTTCCGCAATAGCCATACCTACGGCGTTTGCGATGCCCTGACCGAGCGGGCCGGTGCTTGTTTCCACACCGGGGCAAACGCGGTATTCGGGGTGTCCCGCGGTGCGGGAGCCGAGCTGACGGAAATTCATAATATCTTCTTTTTTAAGACCGAAGCCGAAAAGATAGTATAAGGAATAGTCGAGCATAGAAGCGTGTCCCGCGGAGAGAACGAATCTGTCGCGGTTGTCGAAAGCGGTATCCTTGGGGTTAAAGACCATGTTGGTGAAAGCCGCATAGCCTATGGGTGCCGCGCCGAGGGGCATACCGGGATGACCTGATTTAGCCTTCTCTATGGCTTCTGCGGACAAAACCCTTATCGCGTTTACCGTTAGTTGTTTGATTTCCATATAATCCTCCGTTAAAAACGCTTCGGTCGCAGAGACTGCGGGAGCCGCCGCGTTTTTATGTATATTGTTTATATTATATAGTATATCGGCGGGATTTTCAAGCCTTTTTTAAGTCTTTTAAGCTAAAATATTATAAAAAACTTGACATAAACTTACGCCTGTGGTTTAATTATAGAATAGAAAAGGTATAGCATTTATACCGTAAACAACGATTTATACGGAGAAGGTATGGAAGACAAAAAGTTCGTAAAAGAGATAGCAAACATAGAAACGAATTTTACGCAATGGTATACGGACGTGGTTTTAAAAACGGAGCTTGTGGATTACGGTCCCGTTAAAGGCACTATGGTTATAAGACCTTACGGTTACGCCATCTGGGAAAACATTCAGAAAGATATGGACAGAAGGTTCAAAGAAAGAGGTACGGAAAACGCCTACTTCCCCCTTCTTATCCCGATGAGCTACTTTACCAAAGAAGCGGAACACGTAGAAGGTTTTGCCCCCGAAGTGGCTGTGGTAACTCACGCGGGCGGGGCGAAGCTCGAAGAACCGCTTGCAATTCGCCCTACGAGCGAAACGATTATCGGAACTATGTACGCAAAGTGGATACAGTCTTATAGAGACCTTCCCGTAAATATGAATCAGTGGTGCAACGTTATGCGCTGGGAAAAAACCACTCGTCCGTTTTTGAGAACGAGTGAATTTTTATGGCAGGAAGGGCATACCGTCCACGCGACCGAAGAGGAAGCGATAGAAGAAACGATGCAGATGCTCGAAGTTTATAAAAACTTTGCGGAAGAAACGCTCGCAATTCCCGTGTTTACGGGCAGAAAAACGGAAAAAGAGAAATTCGCGGGGGCTGTGGCGACCTACGGTATGGAAGCTATGATGCTCGACGGAAAGAGCCTTCAAGCGGGAACTTCCCACTACCTCGGGCAGAACTTCGCAAAGGCGTTCGATATAAAGTTCTTGGATAAAGACGGAAAGCTTAAGCACGGTTACACCACTTCTTGGGGAACTTCCACCCGTATGATAGGCGCGATAATAATGGCGCACGGCGACAAGCGCGGGCTCGTTCTTCCGCCGAGAGTGGCGCCTTTGCAGGCGGTTATAATTCCCGTCGCGGCGCATAAGGGCGGCGTTATAGAAAAGGCGAAAGAAATAGAGGCTTCTTTAAAAGCGGCGGGCGTAAGCGTAAAAACGGACGTTCGCGACATGAGTCCCGGTTGGAAGTTCAACGAATGGGAGATGAAAGGCGTTCCCGTGCGTATAGAAATCGGCCCGAGAGACGTGGAAGCGGGACACGCCGTGGTTATGAGAAGAGATACGCTAGAAAAGTCGGAATTCGCTTTGGATTCGATTGCCGAAAACGTTAAAAAGCTTCTCGATACCATTCAGAAAGATATGCTCGAAGCTTCGAGAGAGAGAAGAGATAAAAAAGTCGTTCACGCAGACAGCTTGCAAGGTATATTGCAGGGCGTGGAAGGGCAGAATTTCGTAAAGGCGGGTTGGTGCGGTTGTCGCGAGTGCGAAGATAAGGTTAAAGAGTTTGCCGCCGCCACCGCGAGAGTTATGTGCGACGAAGAGGGTGTTCCCGAACGCTGCGCCGTTTGCGGAAAACCCGCAAAACATAACGTTATTTTCGCGAGAGCTTATTAAAAATATCCGAAACGCGGGTTTTTTGAATCCGGATTTCTGATTCGGAAAGGTTGAGAGAGGGGAATATTTTTTTCGGAGAAATATAGATGCTTATATTCAACAAAGAGGTAAGCAACGATTGTTACTACACCTATTTTAAAATGGGAAGAACGGATGTTGTAATCACCTTGGCGATATGCCTTGCGGTTATACTCTGCTTTTATGCGCTCCGTTCCGTAGGACTTTTCGTGCTGGCAAGGCGCAAAAGCTTTAAGTTCGCTTGGCTTTCTTTCGTGCCGTGCGCGTGGATGTACGTTGCGTGCAGGCTCATAGAAGAAACGCGCATTTTCGGCGTGACCTTCAAAAAGCTCGCGTTGTGGGCTACCCTTGTGTTCGCCGTCGGCGAAATCTTGTCGTTTATATATAATTTCTTTGAATGGTACCCCGTGATAGCTTTTTTCTTTCAAGGCGGAGATGTGGAAATTTTAACGGGAGTAGCGGGGGGCGCGTACGTTATTCCCGACGAGACGACGTTCGTAAACGTTTTCCCCTCCGTACAGCTGCCCGTGTTTAAGGTTATAAACGTATTTTCTTATATAACGAATCTTTTTACTACGGTCGTGACCGTGTTTTTGTATATCAATCTGTTCAGAAATTACTGGCCGCAACATTATATACTTGCTTCCGTCCTGTCCTTTTTCGGACTGTTCGGGGTGTTCGTGTTCGCTATAAGGAACAAATCGGAAATGAAATATTCCGATTATCTCCGTTCCCGTTACGGCGGCGTTTACGGACCGTATTCCAACCCTTATTATCGCGGAAACGGCGGTGCGAACGGTAACGGCGGAAGCTACGAGAAACCGCCCGAAACGCCCTTTAAGGACTTTGCGGAACGCGGAGACGTCGACCCCGGCGATCCGTTTTCGGAATTTTCGGGAGAGGATAAAGACAAGAACGATAAAAACTAATCGGCAAAACGGGTAAGGAAGAAGCTTTTTTTATGAACAACGATAATATAGCCGCAATATCTACTGCCGCGGGCGCGGCGGGGGTTGCGGTGATAAGAATAAGCGGAAGCAGTCCGCTGTCGGTGGCGGAAAAACTGTTCCGTCCGCTCGGCAAAACGCCCGTAAAAGACTTCGTGCCGAACTTCATGTATACGGGGGAGATAGACGCGGGAGAGTTTAAGGATTTCGGGCTGTGCGTATATTTCAAGGCCCCGAAAAGTTTTACGGGGGAAGATACCGTAGAATTTCATTCCCACGGCGGCGTTGCCGTTTCCCGCGGGATACTGAAAAAAATTCTTGCTTCGGGCGCAAGACTTGCCAAAAACGGCGAGTTTACCAGAAGAGCTTTTTTAAACGGCAAACTTTCCCTTGCTTCGAGCGAGGGGCTTATAGATATGATAAACGCCGAATCGGTAGCGGGGGTTAAGGCGGGATATTCGCTTTACCGCGAAAAGCTGACGGGCGAAGTTACCGTCATGCAAGAGGAGCTTACCGCCGCGCTTTCCCAGATAGACGCCGATATGGACTTTCCCGAAGAGGGTCTGGAAGAAACTTCGAGAGAAGCGGTGAAAGCCGCCCTCGCCTCCGTTACGGAAAAAACGGAAAAGCTGCTTGCCACCTTCAAAACGGGCAGCCGCGTTAAAAACGGCGTTAAAGTCGGCATCGTGGGCAAGCCGAACGTCGGCAAAAGCTCGCTTTTGAACGCGCTTCTCGGCTTCGATAAGGCAATCGTTTCGGAAACCGCCGGCACTACGAGAGACGTGGTCGAAGGCGCGACGGATATTTCGGGCGTAAGGTTTTTCCTTTCGGACACGGCGGGAATAAGAGAGACCTCGGACGGAATAGAAGGCTTCGGCGTGGCACTTTCCAAAAAAGCGTTAAACGAAAACGATATTCTGCTTTTCCTCGTCGCCGCGGGTGAAGTATCCCGAGAGGACGAAGAGGTTTATTCGCTTTGCAAAGATAAAAACGTGCTTTTTATAGTGAATAAATGCGATAAGTCGGAAGGAAAGGACGGGCGCGCGGATATATACCTTTCCGCAAAAACGGGCGAGGGTATAGAAAAACTTAAAGAACTGTTATACGAAAAAACCGTGGGAGAAACGGACC
>CAKQEE010000114.1 GCA_934230055.1 uncultured Clostridia bacterium | reverse complement strand
AATAAGTCCTCGGGAAGGTGGTTTTGCGGCATATTTTGCCGTAATTTATCTTCTCGCCCGCCGCTTCTCTTCTGTTTACCAAAAATATCAGGCGTTCGTGAAAGTCGGATTTGTTTTCGGCAGGGAAAAAGCTCGCGTCCGTAGTTCTTCCGAGAAAATATTCAATCGAAAGTTCAAGCTTGTCGGCAATTTTAATAAGCGTTCTTAAACTCGGAATAATGCCGAAGTTCAAAGCTCTTGCAACGACGGGTGGGCTTACGGATAAGTAAACGGCGAAGTCTTTTTTAGTTAGTCCGCTGTCCTCAAATTTTTCGGTAAAAATCTTTTTGAATACTTCCGAAACGAGATATTCCGATTCATCAGGCATTTTCGACATAATTCGTCAATCTTTTCCTTAAATTTATTAAAAAATGATATAAAAATGTTTATTCCTATCAATTTATTATGATATACTGTTTACGGTAGGCAACAGATAGTAATAAATGTATTCCTATCAAAACGGTGTGCAAATATAAGGTTTATAAACGGAGTGTTTTTATGCACATAAGGAGATTATAAAAGAATGAATGTGTAAAGATGGAGTTTGTAAACGGAGTTTTTATGCACATAAGGAGATTATAAAAGAATGGAGATGCAAATATAAAGTTTATCAACAAAGTATTTTGTGTAAATAAACGGTTTGCGAGTAGTACAAATTTATATATAAAGGAGAAGAAGAATGAAAAAATTTACGAAAGAGTGGGGAAAGCTTTACTTATGCGCATTAAACGGCGCGGAAAAAGGCGATTTCAACGCGCAAATTCTTGAATGTGCGGAAAAATCTCTTGTACAAAACTCAAAGGATAACGAGATTGTAGAAAATCTTGTCGGCGGGGTCTTTTGCGCAGATGATTTTTGCGAGCAAAGGCTTATCGCTTTGAAAAATGAAGCGAACTTCGCGAAGCTCGTTTTCGGTAACGGAAAGGAAATGACGATAGAAGGCGCAAAATTTATAGAAAACGATTTTGAAGCGGAAAACGCGGGTAAGTCCTGCGGCTTTTACGTACTTCTTGCGTGCGAGTTATACTATACGGAAAGATACGAGGTTCACCTTTTGTTTTACCGCGGAGACAACGGAGCCGACGGAAAAAATAGAGACAACGGCGGAAACGACAAAAACGGAGAATACGGGCGAGAGCTTAAATATTTAACTATTTCGGGAAACAAAATTTTCGTGAAATAAATTTACAGCAAAAAAATTCTGATCGAAGCGTATAAGATAAAAACTTCTGCCCATAATACTACCAAGGGGGAAGTTATGAGAGATAAAAAGAAAACCGCAAAAAGTTGCGGCAAAAACAAGAGCGTTAAAGACTGCAAATAATGCGTAAGAAAAAGAGAGCCGATAACAGGCAAAAGAGTAAATTCGATACGCAGGGTTCCTATACGGGCGTAGATTTTTTCGATAAGTACGAAAAACCCGTTCAGGACGCAGACGACTTGTAAAAAACGTTTATTTTAACAAGCTTTAACCTTTAAAAGAGAAAGCAAAAAGAATTGTAAAAGAGATTATTTCGTAAAATTTTTTTCGGTAAAGAAAGAAATTTCAGGTATTTCTTAAACGGTTTGAGTATGCTTTTTCTTTTTTTAAAATCGTTTTTTTCGCTTGACACCAGCTCGCTTATTTGATATACTTACGGCAAAACGAGAAAAAGGAGCGGGGCGTATGCGGCTTATGCGCGGCGAAGAAAAAAATATTCGCAGTATGCAGCGGAAAAGAATTTTTGCCGTCATTTTCGCGTTGCTGTTTATTGTAATTTTCGCGCTTTCTCTCGGGTTCATTGCGGATAATCACGAACATAATTGTTCGGGTGCGGACTGTTCCGTTTGCGCGGTTTTGCGCGTTGCGGAAGAAGTTTCGGGCGGCGCGAAAAAAGCCGCTTCCGCCGTTTTGTTATTCGCTTTCGTTTTCGCGGCGGTTCTTGTTTTAGACAGGTCCGTTCTGCGTTTTTCTTCGGCAGTCACGCCGATTTCCCTAAACGACGTTCTCACAATTTAATATCCTTTAAGTAAGTTAAACGAGGGTTTTGCCGATTAAAAGTTATTCGGCAGTTTTTGCGGTTGCTTTTTTTGCTTGTTTTTGCGCCTTGCGGGCGGGAAAACTCGTTAAAGATTCGCAGAGGTTTACCACTCGTTTTTTTTGCGTACCAAAAAACGCCGTACACGAATTTTTCGTCACGCGTTTTTAGCGTACACTTTTTTCGTACGGGTTTTTCGCGCGGCAAAAACCGCCATACGGAAAAACCGACGCACGGAAAAACCGCCGCGCGGAAGCAATTATCGCGCGGCAGAAATCATTTTTTACTTAAAGATATTAAATACGGGAGAACTTTTTTTATGAAAAAATTTATAGCGTTGCTTATTATGATTTTGGCGGCGACGGAAAGTGTTTTTCTTGCCGCTTGCTTCGGGGAGACTAAAACGGATAAAATTTCCGTCGTATGCACGATTTTCCCCGAGTACGACTGGTTAAAAAGCATTACGGAGGGCGGTGACGGGGTCCAAATCACCTTGCTTGCGGAAAGCGGCGTGGATTTACACAGCTATCAGCCCTCCGTAGAGGATATTGCCGCGATTTCCGCTTGCGATATGTTCGTTTTCGTGGGCGGCGAATCGGACGAGTGGGTTGAAAGCGTTTTGAAAACGGCGAATAATCAAAAAATGAAAGCGATAAATCTTTTAGAGGTTTTAGGCGACAGAGCGAAAAAGGAAGAGTTTACGGAAGGAACGGAACACGAACACGGCGAAGAAGATGCCGAAAAAGGAAAGGAGCGCAATGCGCGCGAAAAATCGGAGCAGACAGGGAACGAAGAACACGGAAAACACGACGAGCATGAGGAAGGGCTTGACGAACACGTTTGGCTTTCCCTTAAAAACGCGGAAATCTTTTGCAAAAAGCTTGCGGAAGAGCTTAAAATTCTCGACGAGGGGAACGCGGAGTTATACGAAAAAAATCTTGCGGCATATCTTAAAAAACTTGCCGCACTCGACGAAGAGTTTGAAAGCGTTGCAAAAAACGCGCCCTATAAAACGCTTTTGTTCGGGGACAGGTTCCCGTTCCGCTATCTTGCAGACGATTACGGACTTAAATATTACGCGGCTTTTGCGGGCTGCGCGGCAGAAACGGAAGCGAGTTTCGAGACGCTGTTTTTCCTTGCAAAAAAGACCGACGAACTCGGGCTGCCCGCAATTTGCGCGATAGAGGGAACGAAGCACAAAATCGCGGAGACGATAAGAGAAAGCACCGCCGCAAAAAATCAGCAAATAGTGACTTTCGATTCCATGCAGTCCATGACGAAAAAACAGATAGACGGCGGCGCGAGTTACCTTTCCGTTATGGAATTTAACCTTTCCGCCCTTAAAAAAGCTTTGGGTGCGGCGGCTTAACGGGGGCAGAATATGAAAGAAGTAGAATGTAAAAACCTTGTGGTCGGCTACGACGGACATATTGCCGCCGAAAATATAAGCTTTACCGTGGAACGCGGCGATTACTTTTTTATAGTAGGCGAAAACGGTTCGGGCAAAAGTACTCTGCTAAAAACGATTTTGGGGTTGATAAAGCCGCTTGCAGGAACGCTCGATTTCCCGAACGGATTAAAAAACAAAGAAACGGGCTATGTTCCGCAGCAAACGGAAGCGCAAAGAGATTTCCCCGCAACGGTGTACGAAATAGTGCTTTCGGGCTGTCTTTCGGGGTGCGGGTTTAATCCGTTCTACACGAAAAACCAAAAAATACTCGCACGCAAAAATATGGAAATAACGGGCGTAACGGAGCTTTCCGAGAGGTGTTTTGCAGAGCTTTCCGGCGGGCAACGACAAAGAACGCTTATCGCGCGGGCTTTGTGCGCCGCGAACAAAACGCTCGTTCTCGACGAACCGACCGCGGGACTCGATCCCATCGTCACGCAGGAGCTTTACGACCTTACCGAAAGACTGAACAAAGAGCGGGGCATGACGATTTTAACGGTTTCTCACGATATGAAAGCCGCCGCGAAATACGCTTTTAAGGTGCTTGTCGTGGGCAAGCCGTGCAGACTTTTCGGCGCGGAGGAGTTTATAAAAAGCGATTATTATAAAAAAACCGAAGCTATTGAGGGGCAAAATTATGGAGTTCTTTGAAAAGTTTGCCGCTTATTTTCAGTTTCCGTTCGTAAGGTACGCGCTTATCGTGGGCGTTCTTATCGCGCTTTGCTCTTCGCTTTTCGGCGTAACGCTGGTGCTTAAAAGATTTTCTTACATAGGCGACGGGCTTTCTCACGTGGCGTTCGGGGCGACGGCGGTCGCGGCGGTAGTCGGGCTTGCCGATAATATGCTTATCAGTATGCCCATAACGATATTCGCCGCGATACTGCTTCTTAAAGGCGGCAAAAAAACGAAAATCGGCGGCGACGCGGCGGTGGCGATGATTTCCGTAGGCTCGCTTGCGTTCGGGTATCTGCTGCTGAATATATTTTCGCCATCTTCTAATCTTTCGGGCGACGTTTGCGGCACGCTGTTCGGCTCTACTTC
>CAKQEE010000113.1 GCA_934230055.1 uncultured Clostridia bacterium | reverse complement strand
GGTTTTTTCTTCGTTCGATGAAAACGCCGAACACCACGTAAGGGCTTCGGAACTCGTTATAAATCGAGCGAAAAGGCTTGTGGAAGTGGGACAAAACGTTGTTATTTTAATGGATTCCATAACGCGACTCGCGCGGGCTTATAACAACACGATAGAATCCTCCGGAAAAACTCTTTCGGGCGGACTCGATCCCGCGGCCATGTACGGACCGAAACGCTTTTTCGGCGCGGCTCGCAACATAGAAAACGGCGGAAGCTTAACCGTTCTTTCAACCGCGCTTATAGATACGGGCAGTCGTATGGACGACGTTATTTACGAAGAGTTCAAAGGCACCGGCAATATGGAAATTCATCTCTCGCGCGAACTTTCGGAAAAGAGAGTTTTCCCCGCGATAGACCTTTATAAATCGGGAACGAGAAAAGAGGAGCTTCTTTTATCGGAAAAAGAGCTTTCCACCGTTTATAAATTAAGAAAGATTTTAAGCGAGCGCGCGGACGCCACGGATAGTTTAATCGAAATGATGAAAAAAACTTCCACGAACGAAGAGTTCATAAACAAAATGGACGCTTGGATAAAGCTTTATAAACAATGAAATCGGAACGAAACAAAACCATAGACTTCGACCTTTCGGAAGGCGAAAAATACTTAAAAAAGGCTACCCCCGAAAGTCTTTACGACGGCGGTTTAAACCAAGTCGTTCGCGGAGACTTTTTCGAGGCGATAAAAAAAGTTCAAGACGAATCGGTAGACCTTTTAATAGTCGATCCGCCGTACGACCTTAACAAAAACTTTCACGGCGAAGTTTTTAAAAGGCTCGGCGACGAGGCTTACGCGGAGTATACCGAAAAGTGGATACGCGCGGTAAAACCTAAGCTTAAAAGCACGGCGAGCGTTTACGTGTGTTCGGATTGGCGCAGTTCCGTTTCTCTCGGAACGGTGATAGAAAATAACTTTATACTGAGAAATAGAATAACGTGGGCGAGGGAAAAGGGCAGAGGTGCGCGCGCCAACTGGAAAAACTCTATGGAAGACGTTTTTTTCGCAACGGTAGGTAGCGATTATACTTTTAATCTTAAAGACGTTATGGTAAGAAAAAAAGTCGTCGCGCCGTACAGAGAAAACGGCAAGCCGAAAGACTGGGAGGAAACGGAGCAAGGAAATTTTCGCAATACTTGTCCTTCTAATTTCTGGGACGATATTTCCGTTCCATACTGGTCTATGGCGGAAAATACCGCGCACCCCACGCAAAAACCGGAAAAGCTTATCGCAAAGCTTATACTTGCGAGTTCTGATAAAGGAGACGTCGTTTTAGATCCTTTTGCGGGGAGCGGTACTACGGCGGTGGTTGCAAAAAAGCTCGGAAGAAATTATATCGCGTTCGAGCAAAATCCGCGTTATTGCGCGTGGGCGGAATACCGTTTAGAGCTTGCGGAAGAGAATTACGGAATACAAGGCTATAAAAACGGCGTTTTTTGGGCAAGGGGTTGCGAACCGAATGGTAAATAATAAAAACGCAACTGTGGCAAAGCGGTTCGGCAAAATTTTCATTCGGTTGCGTAACCGATAACTCAACCTTAAAATAAACTTGAAAAATTTTTATTTTTTCGGTGTAAATCGCTTGCATAATTTTTTTTGCCGTGTTATAATGTGCGAAATGAATTCAGAGGAGAAAGCGGAATGAAAAGGTTCCTTTCGGCGTCAAGTTCATATTGTAAGTATGTTCAGCGCAATAGGTTTTCCCTTTTCTCTTTTCATTTAAATACTTTTGTTTTTTGTTGAAGTCCTTATTTCGGGACTTCTTTTTTTTGCCAAAACGGGGAAAAGCCTTTCTTGACGGCAAATTAAGCGACAAAAAACGATAGAAAAGGTAAACCCGCCGCAAGGCGAGATTTATAAAAAAAGAAATTTATATAACGGAGGTTCACAAATGAACAAAAACGGTTTAGTGTACGACGTAAACCAAAAACCGCCTTTCGGCAAAAATCTGGTATACGCCTTCCAGCAGCTTCTCGCGATAATCGCGGCGACGGTATTAGTTCCTTTCCTTGTAAACACATATTCGGGAACTAACCTTTTAAGTCAGTCTGCGGCGTTAATCGGCGCGGGCGTAGGCACTATTGTTTATCTGTTGTTTACAAAACTTAAAAGCCCCGTATTTCTCGGTTCTTCTTTTGCATTTATAATGCCGTTGGTTACCGGTGTTACTTACGGATATTGCGGCGTTATACTCGGTTCCGTATGCGCGGCTCTCGTTTATGTAATTATCGCTTTAATAATTAAATTCGTAGGAAGCGATTGGATAAATAAGCTTATGCCGCCCGTAATCATCGGGCCTACCGTTGCGCTTATAGGTTTAGGCCTTTCGGGTTCCGCAATGGGCAACCTTATGAATTCGAATGACAGTTATAATCTTCTTGCGATTCTTGTCGGTATTACGACTTTCCTCGTAACGGTTATAGCTTCCGTAAAAGGAACAAAGGGAATGAAACTTATTCCGTTCATAATCGGCGTCGGCGCGGGTTACGTCTTGGCGGTATTGATAACGCTTATCGGATATAACGGTTTCGGCAGCGAATATTGCAAGCTCGTAGATTTCAGCACGTTTGCAGCTATATCGAATTTTAATAACTGGATTCCTAATCTCACCTTTGTAGGTGCTATAAAAGAAATTGTAAACGGCGAAATGAAACTCGGCGGAACGGGCGTGCTTTCCATATTCCTCGCGTTCGCTCCCGTTGCGCTCGTTATCTTTGCGGAACACGTTGCTGACCATAAAAACCTCGGCTCCATTATCGGAAGAGACCTGCTCAAAGACCCCGGTTTGGATAAAACTCTTCTCGGCGACGGCGTAGGTTCTTTTGCCGGCGCGTTCTTCGGCGGTTGCCCCAACACCACTTACGGCGAATCTGTAGGTTGCGTAGCCATAACCAAAAACGCTTCCGTCTGGACGATACTTACGACCGCGATTATGTGTATCGTACTCTCTTTCATATATCCCGTAATGGTCGTTATCGAAAGTATTCCTCCCTGTGTAGTAGGCGGTATATGTATAGCTCTTTACGGTTTCATCGCTGTGTCCGGTCTCCGTATGTTCAAACACGTAGACCTCGATAACAGCAAAAACCTTTTCGTGGTAGCTTCCATTCTCGTAACCGGTCTCGGCGGACTTGTCCTTAACTTCGGCAAGGCGGCTGACGGGCAGGCTCTAATAACAGTTTCTTCCACCGCTTGCGCTTTGATACTCGGTATCATCGTAAACGTTATCTTAAAACCCGGTAAAGCAGAGGTTAAAAAAGAGGTTTCATATGAGGGTAAGGTAGAAGATAATATGTTCGGAACGCAGGTTGTCGGCGACAAGGAGAAATCCGAAAACGCGTGCGATAACTGCACCGAAGACAAGACGGAAGAAACCTGCAAAGCTTGCAAGGAAAACGCGGAAGCGGCTTCTACCAAAGACGAAAACAAATAATTCATAAAACCAAAAAACAAATAATTGCGAATGAAAGAGCGAAAGGATATTTCGCTCTTTCGCCCGCATAAAAAGGAGAAACAAAATGAAAGACTATAAAAACGTTCATATACTCGACCACCCGCTTATAAGACATAAGCTCGCTATAATCAGAAATAAAAATACCGACACCAAAACCTTTCGCGAGGTAGTGGGGGAAATAGCAACTCTTATGGCGTACGAAAGCTTTAAAGACGTTCCCACGCAGGAAATAGAAGTTGAAACTCCGCTCGAAAAGACAAAGCAAATCGTCGTAAAAGAAAATTCTATCGCTATAGTACCCATTCTTCGCGCGGGGCTCGGTATGGTTGACGGAATCCTTACGCTGTTTCCCGCGGCAAAAGTGGGACATATCGGTCTTTATCGCGACGAGGAAACTCTCGAACCGCAGGAATATTATTGCAAGCTTCCTTCGGGAATAGAAGAAAAAGTCGTTATGGTCGTAGATCCCATGCTTGCAACGGGCGGCAGCGCGAAAGACGCCATAAAGCTCCTTAAAAAGCACGGTTGCAAAAAAATTAAACTTATGTCCATAATCGCCGCGCCGGAGGGCGTGGAAAAAGTTGCCGAAGCCCACCCGGACGTTGAAATATACGTTTCCACCCTTGACAGATGCTTAAACGAAAACGGGTATATTCTTCCCGGACTCGGCGACGCGGGCGACAGAATTTTCGGTACGAAATAATCAATAAAAAGTTAAAATCTAACACATAAAGATAGGCTGTAACTTTTTGCGGAAAAATCCTAACAAAACGGATTTTTCCGCAAAAAATCTTTAAAAAATATCAAAAAACGGATGAAAAACGTTTGACAAGTTTTTTCTTCGGATATATAATATAGGCGAAAAACGAGAGGGGACGAAAGGTTCCCCGAGATACAAAAAGTTGTCTGCTGTTTTTCGATAATTTAATATTTTGTTGTTGCCGATAGCGGGGGATTATGAAATTTTTGAGAACGCAAACGGGAGGTTTGCAAAGGAGGTAACAATGAAAAAGTTCTTTAACTTCTGCGAAGAAATGAACCAGAACGACTATGCAACGCTT
The DNA here is from genome assembly GCA_934230055.1 of uncultured Clostridia bacterium. Taxonomy (GTDB): domain Bacteria; phylum Bacillota; class Clostridia; order Christensenellales; family Borkfalkiaceae; genus UBA1259. The sequence continues at coordinate 5 of CAKQEE010000113.1, read as the reverse complement.
ATGGC
>CAKQEE010000112.1 GCA_934230055.1 uncultured Clostridia bacterium | reverse complement strand
TACGCACGCCGTAGAAGACAAAACGTTACTGCTCGTAACGCCGAAGCTTATAAGCGTATACGTTGCGGGAACCTGCAATGCGGAAGTGGCGATAATCGCTTCGAGATCTTTCACGTTTACTTCTTTCTTTTCGGAAAGCCTTAAATATTCCTCGTAAACCTTTTTCTCGTCCTCGGAAGAAAGTTCGTAACCGAGCTTTTTTATTTGTTCGTAAAGCTCTTTTTCTTCCAGCTTTTGCGGCAATTTTTCCGCCCCGGAAACGCTTTCGGAGTTTTGAACTCTGCCCGAAACCACGTCTTTAATGTTTTTAACGATTCTGCCTGCCGCCGTTTTGTTAAGTCCGCAATTAAGCCCCTTTCTTGCCCCCAAATTATCCATTACCCTTACGATGTTTTCCGCAGAAGGCAAAGTTTTATCCACCGCGGCGGCTATCTTTAACCCGTCCGCGCCCGCAATCAAAGCCGCAAGCGCAGAAGCCGTTCCCATAGCGAACTCGTCGCTCGGCTGAACGCAAAGACCGGCTCTCCCGATTTCCGGTACCGACGAACGAATTTTTGCAATAAACTCCGCAAAGTCGGAGGGCAAAGTAGTTCCAGCAAGGTCCGTAAGGGTAATAGTTTTTGCACCGCTTTCAACGGCGGTTTTTATCGCTCCGAACAAAAATTCGGGTTCGGCGCGGGTAGCGTCTTCCAAGGAAACTTCCACGTCTTCGCAAAGAGAAGCGGCTTTTTTGGTAAGAAGCTTTATCCTTTCTATAACAGCCGCGGGCTTTATTTTAGCGCAATACTCCATCTGAACGGGAGAAACGGGTACGGACACGACGAGCCTTTTTTTAGACGCGCCGGAAATCAGAGAAAAAGCTCTTTCCGTTTCCTCTTCTGTGTTTTTAACGGTGCAGGCTATAATCGGCTTTTTTACAACAGCGCATATCGTTTTTATAAGAACGTCATCCGCCTTGTCGCTCGCTGCGGGCAACAGTTCTATCGCGTCTACCGAAAGCTCCGAAAGCCTTTTTGCTATTTCAAGCTTTTCCTTAAAAGATAGGGCGGTTTTACCCTCTTCCTTCAATAGCCTTAAAGATACGTCGCTAATAAAAATCTTTTTCATAATAACCGACTCTTTTTAGAAAATTTTTAAAATTTACGCGAGAATACATAGAAAAAACCCGACCGAAAAATCGGTCGGGGACGATTCACTATAAACCGCGGTACCACCCGTATTGCCGCCATAAACGACGACCGCTCTTTTATAACTCTTAACGCGAGCTTACGAAAACGACTAATGGAAATTTTCTCGACGCGAAAAATCGTTCGCCGTTTCTGCTACGGAATGAGTAACGCCGCGTTTCTCCTTCGGCTTTCACCTGCCGCCGATTCTCTGTGATTAAAATCGCTTCGTCTGTTTCCGTCGTTGCATTTGCTTTTCATTGATTATACTATAAAAAAAATTCCCCGTCAAGCGGTTCAAGACGATTTTTTTACAGCTTTAAAAAACTTTTTGCGTTGGAAAATAAAATTTTCTCCCTTTCCGAATCGGACAGAGGTATTCTCATAAATCTTTCAAGCTCCGACTTTGCTTCCCACATGGGAAAGTCCGTTCCGAAGAAAAACCTTTCCGCGCCGCGCCTGTCTATCATTCTTTTCGCCTCCTCGGGCGTGATAAACGCAAGCGAAGAACTCGTATCGAAAAAAACGTTTTCAAGCCTGTCGTAAACTTCCGTTTCGTTCCAACAGCGATACCCGCCGAAATGCGCGGCTATAAAACGCACGTTCTTAAATTTCTTCGCCGCGGCGGCTAAACGGTACGGCTTGGAAAATTCGTATCTGTCGTCGCCCACGTGAAGAAGAAACGGAAGTCTTTCGCCGACGACTCTATAAAATTTTTCCGCTTTTTCTTCGTCTATATAAAACCTTTGAAAATCGGGGTGAAGTTTTACCCCCTTAAATCCGCTTTTTACGCAAAAGTCTACCTCTTCTTCTATTTCGTCCTCCGTCATATCCTGATGCAACGTCATAAAGCCTATAAATTCTTTATTTTCTGTTATTTCGTTTTTTATAAACTCGTTTATAGCCCGAACCTGACTTGCCTTCGTTGCGCACGAGTGAACGATAAAACGCGAAATTCCCGTCGCTTTTCCCTCTTGTAAAAGTTTTTCGGAATTGCCTGTAAGCTCCATTTTTAAATCGTAAAAATCGCCTATTGCCTTCGTTGCCTTTTCCGCGATTTTTGCGGGATAAATATGCGCGTGTGCGTCTATAATTTCCATAGTAAAACCTCTTTTTTGCCGTAATGATTATAGCTAAAATCGCCGTAAATCAATAAATTTTTATTCGCCCGCAAAGCGTTTCAGCCAAGAAATATCCGTTTTCCATTCCGAAACTTCGTTAAGCTTTTTGTGTCGCTCGTTAGCTTTTCCCATATCGGCGCGCATTTCCGCATAAGAAACCCCGTTCACCCTCATATAGTGTGCCTCCGCTTTTTCGGGGTCGCCTTTCAGCTGCGTTCTGCCTATATGAATCGCCGCGTGGCAATCGGGACAAACGGCTATAACGTCTTTAAGCTTCTGAATTCCTTTCTTTTCGTCGTAGCTCCAAACCTCGTGAGCTTCGAGTCTGCCGCGTTTGCCGCAAATCGCGCACTTCCCGCAAGACCTTTCTTTCGCGTCCGCTTTTATAAAATCCCATTGCTCTTTATTTAATATCGAGCGCAAATTAAAATACCAGCACCCGTCGGGAACAAGCTCGAATTCGAGCTTTCTCTTTTTGTTTTCTTCGATTTTTATCATAATTTAAGCCATTCTCGATTCGTGGCACACGAAGTATATTATCTGATACTCTTCCCCGAGTTTATGCAAAAGCTCCGTAGCCGCTTTAATTTTTTTATCGTCTAAATTGCAGAATGGATCGTCTAAAACGACAAACGGTTTTTCCGCGGTAAAAAGCACGTCCGTTAACGCAAACCTCTTGCATATTTCAAAAAGATTTTTATACCCTTTACTGAAATACTCGGTATCCCTTAAAGCTCCGCCGCCCGTAACGGATACTTTTAAATCCACGTCTATATCCGCTTTCATATCTCCGCCGTCTATAAGAGATAAATACCTGTTAAGACTTTCCGATAAAGGCTTTCTATATTTAACTTTAAGATTTTCGTCCGCTTCTTTAAGAAATTTAAGGGTGGTAATCGCAATTTCGTATTCGTTTTCGTATTCGGCTATTTTATCGTTTAATTCCGCCTTTCTGCTTTCAAGGTCGGGTATTTCGTCCGCTTCTTTTTCGTATTCCGTTGCGGCAGCTTTGGTTTTTGCAAGAAGCATCGTTTTGTTTTTATACCACTCGCTCACCGTGGAAAGCTCCTTTTCCACCGCCTTCGAATCGGGAACCGCGCCGATATTTTCAAAAATCGCGCCGTCCTTTTTCAATTCGGATATTTCCGATTGCAATTCCTTTGCTTTTAACTGCGCGCGTTTTTTATCCGCGGAAGCCTTTTCTATCGCAGAATACGCTGTAAAAACGTCCGCGTTTTGCGGCAACTCGAACGCAGAGAAAAACTCGCTTATTCTCTTTTCGTATTCCGCTTCTATTTCCGTAAATTCCGCAAGCTCTTTGCGCTTTTCTTCCGTTTCGTCCACAGTAAAAGATTCGTCTACCGGCGGCGTTTTTTTATTTTTCGATAATCCGAAAAATGCCGCCGAAGCCCCCGCGATAACCGCCGCCGCGCCGCCGAGGGCTGCAAGCGGTATTATAGAGGCTATTATTCCCGCAACGCAAGCAGCCGCGCAAACGACGGCGATAATTGCCGAAATTATTATGGGCAAGGAAGGTTTGCCGTTCTTTTTAACTTTTTCTTCCTCGTCTTTTTTTTGCTTTTCAGCATATAAGAGTTCTGCGGAAAGTTTTGCCTTTTCGTTTCGAGAAGAGTTAAGCCCCGAAATACATTCGGAAAGCTCCTTAATCTTTTCTTCGCCGACCTCTTTACCGCAAAGCACTTCGTCCGCTTTGTGTATTTCCGAACGGAGGGCTTCAAGTTCTCTTTCCGCCTTTTCTATTCTCGCCTTTTTAACGGAAACGGCTTCCGCCCTTCCCGCTCTTTCCAAAAGCTTGCGAAGTTCCGCGTCTTTTACTTTCAACGCTTCGGTCTGTTTTTCAAGATCATCTGCTTCTGCTCTCATTTTTACGGCGGTTTCGCCCGCTATCGCGGCGCGGTTAAGCCTTTCGCCCAAAGCAAAAAGCTCTCTTTTTGTGTCCGCGATAAGCCCCTTGTCACCGCGCATTTTATAAGATTTAGCTTTGTTTTCAAGAGTTTCCACCGCGTCGTCGAACATTTTTGGATTTTGAAGCTCGCATACCTCGTTGTATTTAGCGGTTATGGAAGCGTTGCTTTTTCCCTCGAAATCTTTTTGAGAAAGAAACACGGAAGATAAAAAACCCTCTTCGTCTATCCCGAAAATTCTGTTGCCGAGATTTTTGGTATCGGAAAATTCCTTGCCTGTTTTCGCGTCGAAAATTCTTACGGTATCCTCGGCGGCTTTATTGCCGAAAAAGCGTTCTATTCTATACTCTTCGCCTTTCCACTCGAACACGACGCTTCCGCCGAAC
>CAKQEE010000111.1 GCA_934230055.1 uncultured Clostridia bacterium | reverse complement strand
AGGATTTCTTTTTTCTTATATTCTATAACACTTTTAGAAAAATTACAATAGGTTTTAAAAAATTTATTTGCTTAAAAGCAATAATTTTTTGTGAAAATCCTTATCGCACATAAGAATTAAATCGTCAAGCTCGTCGTCACCCATCACGCTGCAACGCCCTTCTTCGTATTCCTTGTCTATAAGGGCTTTCACCTTTGCCACAATCGGATGCGACTTTTCTATCTTGTCCTCTTCCGCAAGGTCGTAATACTGATTTATCCAATAAGCGATTCCCGCAAGCCCGCTCGTGTTGTTTATGGAAACGCACATGGGGCGATTAAGCAGCTTTTTCGTGTTGAAAACGTTGTATATCTCTTCGTCTTTCAACATTCCGTCCGCGTGAATTCCCGCGCGGGTGGAATTGAAGCTTCTTCCGACGAAAGGCGTTCTGGAAGGTATAATGTAGCCTATTTCCTTTTCAAAGTATTCGGCAATGTCCGTTATCGCGGTAAAATCCATGCCGTCTTGCGTGCCTTTAAGGGAAGCGTATTCAATAGCCATTGCCTCGAGCGGACAATTACCCGTTCTTTCCCCTATGCCGAGAAGAGCGCAGTTTACCGAAGAACAGCCGTAAAGCCACGCGGTATCCGCGTTGGTAACGACTTTATAAAAATCGTTATGCCCGTGCCATTCCAAAAGCTCGCTCGGCACTTCCGCATAGTGGCGAAGTCCGTAAATAATGCCCGGAACGCTCCTCGGAAGGGCGGCTCCGGGGAAGCTTACGCCGAATCCCATCGTATCGCAAGCTCTTATCTTTATCGGAATACCGCTTTCTTTATAAAGCTTCATAAGCTCGGTTGCGAAAGGCACTACGAAGCCGTAAAAGTCCGCGCGCGTTATGTCCTCGAAATGGCAACGCGGGCGAATACCCGCGGAAAGCGCGTCCTTCACTATGCCCAGATATTTATCGAGAGCCTGCGAGCGGGTAAGATTCATCTTTTTGAAAATGTGGTAGTCGGAACAGCTTACAAGCACGCCCGTTTCTTTAAGTCCCATTTCTTTAACGAGCTGAAAGTCTTTTGCGTTGGCGCGAATCCAACTTGTTACTTCGGGGAATTCAAGTCCCAGATCTCTGCACGCTTCCGCCGCCTTTCTGTCCTTTTCGGAATACAAAAAGAATTCCGACTGACGTATAAGTCCTTTTTTGCCGCCGAGGCGAGACATAAGCTTAAAAAGCTCTACGATTTGCTCCACCGTAAATGGCGACATAGACTGCTGTCCGTCGCGGAAAGTAGTGTCCGTTATCCAGATTTCTTCCGGCATACCCATCGGCACGAAGCGGGAGTTGAATATAACCTTCGGAACGCTGTCGTAATCGAATATATCACGGTAAAGCTGCGGCTCTTTAACGTCTTGTAAAGAGTAGTTATATATTTTTTCTTCCAAAAGATTAGTTTTTTTGTTTATCGTGATTTTTTTGTCCATATATTTCGTTCTCCTTTTTCTTTATAAAGTTTTTGTGCGCGCTTTCGGTCGCAAAAACCCGCCGCGTTATTTCGGTTTCGCGTCAGTCAAGCTTCGCGTTATTTCAGTTCCGCCAGAAATTCTTTAAGCCTTTTTAACCCCTCTTTCACATCCTCCAAGGAAATTGCGTAAGAAAGCCTTATGCAGTTATCGTCTCCGAACGCTGCGCCCGGAACGACGGCAACGCCTTTTTTAAGCGCGAGGTTTGCAAAGGACAGAGAGTCTTTCACCTCTTCCCCCGCGAATTTTTTGCCGTAATAAGCGGAAACGTCCGCAAAAACGTAGAACGCGCCTTTCGGTTCGGGAAGAACGATTCCTTTCGTTTCCTGCAAGGTTTTTACCATATACTTTCTTCTTTCGTCGAAAGTTTTTTGCATATTTTCTATAAATTTATTGCTTTCGTCGGAAGTTAAAGCCGCAACGGAAGCGTATTGCGCTATGGAGCAAGCGTTGCTTGTAGTGTGACTTTGCATGGAAGAAACCGCTTTCGCTATATCCGACGGGGCGGCTAAATAGCCTATTCTCCAACCCGTCATAGAATACGATTTGCTCATTCCGTTCACAACGACGGTATGCTCTTTCATATAGCCCGAAAGAGAGGCTATCGAAATATGTTCTTCGCCGCCGTAGACGAGCTTTTCGTAAATCTCGTCCGATATAACGTATATTTTCTTCTTCTCGCAAACCTTCGCTATCGCGGCAAGTTCGTCTTTCGTATAAACCGCGCCCGTGGGGTTGTTGGGAGAGTTAATAATTAAAAGCTTCGTTTTTTCGGTAATTGCCGCTTCCAACTCTTTCGCAGTCATTTTGTACCCGTCTTTCGCAAAAGTTTTTACAAATACCGTTTTACCGCCCGCAAGCTTTACGAGTTCGGGATATGTAAGCCAATACGGGGAAGGAAGTATTGCTTCGTCGCCCTCGTCTACCATCGCGCATATCGCGTGGAAAAGAGAGCTTTTCGCACCTGTGGAAACGACTATTTGACTCGGCTCGTAGCTTAAACCGTTATCTTTAAGAAATTTTTCGCATATCGCCTCTTTAAGTTCCGGCATACCCGCTGCGGGAGTGTATTTTGTAAAACCTATATCGAGCGCGCGTTTTGCCGCCTCTATTATATACTGCGGCGTATTGAAATCGGGTTCGCCCGCACCGAAGCCTATTATGGAAACGCCTTCCGATTTAAGCTTTTTCGCTTTCGCCGTAATTTCGAGCGTCAATGAAGGTGCGATCTCCGCGACTTTTTTTGATACCATACTTATTTTCTCCTTTTTTGCCTGCGTGTGTTATATCGGAAACTTTCTCTTGCGCGATTACACCGTTTTTCGGTTGCTTATTCCTTTTTGAAGCTTCCCGTTTACTCTTCTTCCGAGCTTCCCGCCAGCTTTCTTTCTCTGTCCGCTATGGAAAGGCGTTCTATCATTTCGTCTATATCGCCCATAATGAACTCTTCTATGTTATATTGCGTAAAACCTATTCTGTGGTCGGTAACTCTGCCCTGGGGAAAGTTATAGGTGCGTATCCGCTCCGAGCGGTCGCCCGTTCCCACCTGACTGCGGCGGTTTTCCGAATATTCTTTATCCGCCTGCGACTGATAATAGTCGTAAAGACGGCTTTTTAATACTTTCATCGCCTTTTCGCGGTTTTTGGTTTGGGAACGCTCGTCTTGGCACAAAACCACTATCCCCGTGGGAATATGCGTAAGCCTTATGCAGGATTCCGTTTTGTTTATGTGCTGCCCGCCCGCACCGCTGCTCCTTAAAGTATCCACGCGGAGGTCCTTTTCGTCTATATGCACCTCTACGTCGGTAGCTTCGGGAAGCACGGCGACAGTTGCGGTAGAGGTATGAACTCTCCCCTGCGATTCGGTTTCCGGCACTCTCTGCACCCTATGCACGCCGCTTTCGTATTTAAGCTTTCCGAACGCGGACTTGCCCGATATGGAAAACACCACTTCTTTAACCCCGCCGAGTTCGGTGGAGTTGTTCTCTATTTCTTCCGTTTTCCAGCGGTTCTTTTCGGCGTATTTAACGTACATTCTATAAAGCTCGTAGGCAAAAAGGCTTGCCTCTTCTCCGCCCGCGCCCGCACGTATTTCCATAATAACGTTCTTATCGTCGTCGGGGTCTTTGGGTAAAAGCAATATACGAAGCTCTTCCGAAATCTTTTCGAGCTTGTCTTTGTCGCTTAAAATTTCCTCTTCGATAAGCGCGCGCATTTCCGAGTCCTTCTCTTCGGGAAGCTGAACTTTAAGACTTTCCATATCCTCGCCGACTTTTTTATACTCTTCGTATTTTTCCACCGTTTCGGACATATCGGCAAGCTCTTTCGTATAAGCCTTCCATTCGTCCATTTTGGCTATGACTTCCGGATCGGAAACGAGTTCGTTCAGTTTTGCGTATCTTTCGAGCATTTTGTCGAGTTTTTTAAACATCAATATACCGCCTTGATTATTCTGTCTTTCCCTTCGTAGTCTTTTATAACCTTAATTTCTTCGGCTTTCTTTAATAACTTTACGACTTCTTCCGCCTGTGTTTCGCCTATTTCAAGGAAAAGCGCGCCGCCCTTTTTAAGATGCTTCTTTGCGTTTTTTGCTATTATCCTATAAAAATCAAGTCCGTCCTCGCCGCCGTCGAGCGCGATTTTCGGTTCAAAGCTTATTTCCTTTTGCAGACCGTCTATATCGCCGGTTTTAATATACGGCGGGTTGGATATTATAACGTCGAATTCCCTGCCTTTCAAATTCTCGAACGCGTCCGACTGCAAAAATTCTATCTCCGCACAGTTAAGCTTTGCGTTCTCCGTTGCAAGCGAAATCGCTTCCGTCGAAATATCGGAAGCTGTAACCCTCGCGCCGCTTTCTTTTTGCACCGCAATCGCTATCGCGCCGCTACCCGTGCAAAGGTCGAGAACTTCGCTGTCCTTATTTATAAAGCCCAAAGCGTTTTCTACCAAAAGCTCGGTTTCGGGGCGAGGAATAAGCACTCTTTCGTCTACTTTTATTTTATATCCGTAAAAATCGGTATCGCCCACGCAGTACCAAAGCGGTCTGCCGGAAGCGCGTTCTTTTACGAGCGCGTTCACACTTTCCACGAGCGACGGCGAAACGAGTTTTTCGGAATCGAGTTCGTCGCGCTTAACGCCGATCTTTAAAGACACGATCCATTCGGCTTCCGCCCTTT
>CAKQEE010000110.1 GCA_934230055.1 uncultured Clostridia bacterium | reverse complement strand
TATATGGTTTATGCGGATTGCTTCGCGGCGCGCTTTATATGGACGTCGAAATAAAAGAAGCCGATTCCGGAAACGTAATTTATTCCGAAAGGCAGTACAACGTCAGCAAGTCTTATGCGGCGGGCGGTTCTTTAAGATCCGCACCGATAACGCTCGAAATAAAACCGAACGAATGGAATCTTGAAAACAATAAACAATATTACGTTTCTCTTAAAGGCGCGCTTGCTTACGAAGGCGGCGAAAACCCCGAAAGAAACACTTTCGATTTCACTTTCACGGTAGACTACGAAGCTCCGCAGGTTCTCGATTACAGAGTTCGTTTCGATCCTTATACCGAGAACAAAAAAACGAAATATCGTATTTACATGGACGTAGACGTTTACGATAACCAATACGTTCAGGACGTTATGCCGTGCTATATTAAGAGTAACCCCGATAGCGGCAAGAATGTTCTTACGCTTGCGACCGAATATCCGATTCCGGTTTACGGAGCCAAGGGAACGAAGAGTACCGTTTCGTTTGATATTACGGATTTATACGAAGATTACGTCAAGACCGGCAAGCTTTATCTTGCGGTAGAAGACTATGCGATGAATCAGGTGACTTATAACGTCGTCCTCGATCAGGCGATAGAATATCCGGATTCCGTTACCGTTACTTCCGATAAAGAGAGCTTTGTTAATACCGAAGAGAACGGTATGAATACGGACAGCAAAACGGAATATCCGGTTTATCAGGTTGTTCTTTCGCCCAACGAATTATTTGTCCCGACCATAACCACCACGCCGGATGCGCTTATCGCGCAAACGCTTGCGTGGAGCATAGAAAGCGGCACGGAATTCGTAAAGGCTAACGGCGGAGAGATGTTCGCGGTTAAAAACGGTAAGGCTACGGCGGTTCTTAAAAACGTTTCGAGCGGAGATGCGAATATTTACGCTAAAATAGAAATCGCCGTCAGCGGCGAAGCTTTAAGCGCGCCGATTGCCGACAAAATGGTTATAGATCCGCTTCTTAACGGCAAGGGCTACGTGGTGAACGTGAGCGAAGGTACGAGCAATACGCTCGACATGAACCCGAACCAGACGGCAAAGCTTATAGTAAGCGTTTCTCCGTGGTATATCGACGGCGTAGAGTTTTCGTTCAAGTCTCAAAACGAAGCCGTTGCCAAGGTCGATTCCGTAACGGGAGAAATAACCGCGATACAAAAGGGTACCACTTCCATAGAGATTACGGCGAGCGGCGACAACGTTCGTTTGCCCTCCAAATGGGTTAAGATAGTCGTCGGCGATTATTACAAAATAGTAAACTACACTTTATACGATTATTACGGCGGATCTGTCTGCGAAATTCCGAAAGATAAGAACGTAATGTATATAGACGACGAGTGCTTCCAGTACAATACGCAACTCACGAAGGTTATTTTGCCTTCCACGGTTACGGAACTTCCCGAAAACGCGTTCAAGGGCTGCGTAAACTTGCAAGAAATTGTTATTCCGAGTCAGTGTACCGTAATAAAAGAGAGCGCGTTCGCGGGCTGCCGCAGTCTTAAAAAGGTAGTTCTCGGCGTATTTGTTGACAAAGATAATATTGAACATCCCGATTACAGCGGCGCGATTACGCTCGGCAAAAACGTGTTCAACGGTTGCCGTTCGCTCGTCGAGATAGAAAATTCTTTACGTATAACCACCGCGCTCGACGGTGCTTTTGAAAAATGTACTTCGCTCGAATCCATTGATATTTCGGGACTTCGCGTAACGGGCAAAGGCGTGTTTAAGGGTTGTACCAAGCTTTCGGAAGTAATTACCTCCGAATTTACGAACATCGGTAAGGAAATGTTCCTTAATTGTACGTCGCTCGTCGGTTTCGAGTTTAAAGAAACTTACCTTAACGACGGCGCATTCAACGGTTGTTCTTCTTTGGCGAGCTTTAAGTTCAGCCCGTCGGGAGAATTCCTCGGAATAGGTGAAAACGCCCTTGCGGGAACGAGTATTGCAAATATAGTTCTTCCCGACGGGGAGTACTCTATATCTGAAAACGCGTTCAACGGTTGCAAAAAACTTATGAGCGTCGTTCTCGGAGAGAAAACCGTTCTTAAAGAGAGCAAAGGTTCTCCTTTCGCGGGGTGCGATTCGTTCACGAATTATTCGCTCCTCGGAAACGACTATTACAGCGTGAAAGACGGCGTTCTTTACAGCAAAGACGGCGCGACGATCGTTTCCGTTCCGACCGCTAGAAAGAACGTTGAAATTCCTTCTTCCGTAAAGAAGATAGCGAGCGGCGCGTTTGCGGGTTCGCAGATAACTTCTGCGGATTTGAGCGGAATTGAAAGCATCGGCGAATACGCGTTTACCGGCAGTAAAATCGTGAGTGTAACGTTCGGTGCGATTACCGAAATACCCGCGGGGATTTTCAGAAGCTGTCGTTCGCTCACTTCCGTAACGGGTCTTGATAGCGTTGAGAAAATCGGCGAATACGCGTTTATGTACAGCGCGATAACCTCTATGGAACTTCCCAACGTAACGGAAATCGGCGAATACGCGTTCAAAGATTGTAAAAAACTTGCTTCCGTTACGGCGGGAGAGGTAAGCACGATAGGCAAATATGCCTTTGAGGGTTCGGGCGTGAAAGCGATTGACTTTGCTTGCGCGATTTCGATAGGAGACAATGCGTTTGCAAATACTTCTTCGCTTCAAACGGCTGTTCTCGGCGGAGTTACCGAATCGGGTGAAAGACTTTTCGTCGGTTCTTCCGTGAAAAACGTCACCTTCGGCGCGGGAACGAAAGAAATTGCGGACTACGCTTTCTACGGCGTTACCGCTCTCGAAACGATTACCTTACCGGACGGCGTTGAAGAAATAGGCGCGTTCGCGTTCAGCGGAGTAAATAAACTTGCTTCCGTGAATTTAAGCGGAACGAAGATAATCGGCGAATACGCGTTCCTCAACGCAACTTCGCTTAAAAACGTAGACCTTAGCTCGGTCGTGAAAATCTGCAACGGCGCAATGTCTTATACGGCGATAGTAAAGGCTGATTTGTCTAACGCCGAATATGTGGGCGACTTTGCGTTTATGGACGACGAAAGACTTACCGAAGTAACCTTCGGCGCGCTTAGATACGTCGGTCAGTATGCTTTCTCCGATACGAGATTGACTTCCGTAACGCTTCCCGAAAGTTTCGATGACGTGAACAGCGTTTATACGTGGGAGAAAATTGACGAGAAAGGAAGAGTCGAAAAAGTGAGAGAACGTAACGTTTCTTCATTCGGAGAAGGTGCGTTCGCGAATATTCCGACGCTTATTTCCGTCGAGGCAAACGGTAACTTTATATACGACGTTGACGGTGTGCTTTACGCAAAAGAAGAAAACGGTCTTGTACTTTTGCAGTATCCCGCGGCTAAACAGCTCGATACGTATACGGTAGAGGCAGGCACGGTAGCGATAGCTTCGAGTGCGTTCGAGGGCGTTAATGCTCTTGAAAGCGTTATCTTCCCGTACACGCTTAAAACTATCGGAAGCTACGCGTTCTACAAGAGTTCAGTAGAGGTTTATACCTTTAACAGCGTTGAAGCTCCTACGCTTCTTTCCGAATTCGTAGACGTTACTTCCGCTTCCGTCGATTCGATAGAAAAACTCATCTTCGGCAGAGGGAGTTCCAGCTATCTCGGTTCCACCGTGTTCTATGCGAATTTCCACGATTACGTGGCGAAGCTTATATATAAAGACGCGTTCACTAATTACAATCCGAGCGAATTCGGTTTGACTGCAATCGTTCCGAAAAACGGCACGGGTTACGACACGGACGTCTGGACAAACTTCTTTACCGTTGAAAAAACGAGCGAGATTATGGCGGACGCGACTACCAACGAAGCAGCCGAAGCTATAAACAAAGCGGAAAAAATTATGTCCGTAGCGCAAATTAGCGCCGCGACTTCCGTTTCCGAAATAAGCGAAGTAGCGCAAGCCGTCGCTGAGGCAAGAATAGCGTTTAACAAGATAACAGATAAAGAACAGCTTGCTTTGGAAACCGCAAAAGCGGCGGAAAGCAAATTGCTCGAATACGAGGCGGCTTTAAGAAGCAAAAAGGCTTCGCTCGGCAGTCCCGTCGGCATAAAAGAGCTTGTTATTGCGGAAAGCCCCGCGAAGATAAGGTACAAAGCGGGCGAAAAGTTCGATACGAATGGTATGGTCGTCAAGCTTGTTTTCGACGATAGTTCCGAACTCGTCGTTACAGACTACGTAATAGATAAGGATAAGTTAAGCGTTGAAGACGACGGCGTGACCGTAAGTTATACCTACGAAGGGCAGACCTATTCCGTTAAAGTTCTTCTTAACATAGAAGCTTCTACGGATCCCGTAACGCCGGAAGAGCCGAGCGACAACTGCGGGTGCAAATCCGCTGTATTCGGTTCGTTTGCCGATATTGCGCTCGTGATTGCCGCGGCGGTTATAATAGCGATTGCCGCTATAAAAAGAAAGAAAGCTTAGTTGAAGATGCGGCGGGAGGTTTTAGTTGAAAATCTTCCGTCCGCACAAAAGAAAAACGCTTTAAACAGCGGAGAGTAAACATGAAACTTAAAAAATTATTCGTAATATCATTATCTTTGCTTGCGTGCTGTTTTTTCGGTACGGCTTTTGACTGTTCCGGAGACGGTGCGGACAAACCTCAGAAGGGCAGAGAATACGAT
>CAKQEE010000109.1 GCA_934230055.1 uncultured Clostridia bacterium | reverse complement strand
CGTCTCGAAAAAGAAAAAGGCGTAAAATTCGTTCTTACCGTAAGCGCGGCGAAAGAAGATTTGCCCGATTTCGTGTTAAAGTACGCAGAATAGTTGTTTTTAACGCCGAAATGTAGTAAAATAATAGTCGGAACCGTAGTTTGTTCCGACTGTTTTTTTATACGCGGAATTATAAACTTTTTCCACGTTAAAAAATATTTACCGAAAACGGAGTACATATGAAATTTTTTAGTACGAGAGGGAGATGCGTTGCGGTAAACGCCGCCAGCGCCATAACCAAAGGTTTGGCGGAGGACGGCGGTTTATTCGTGCCGGAAGCTTTTCCTTTCCTCGGAGACAAAATAGAAGAAATGCTCGATATGGAGTATGCGGAACGAGCCGCGCTCGTTATAGGAAGTTTTCTTACCGAATACGACCAAAAAGAGCTGCTATCCGCATGCGTAAAGGCATACGGGCAGTTTGAGGACGGCGACGCCGCGCCCATAGTGAAAACGGACGACGGCTTCTTTATTCTGGAACTTTTTCACGGACCGACGCTTGCCTTTAAGGATATAGCTTTAACGCTTTTACCCTTTCTTATGCGAAAAGGCGCGGATATTTGCGGCGTAAAAGAGGAAATACTTATACTTACGGCAACGAGCGGTGATACGGGTAAAGCCGCTCTCGAAGGCTTTAAGAATGCGGAAGGTGTTAAAATTATGGTTTTTTATCCTTCCGAAGGCGTTTCCGATATGCAAAAACTGCAAATGCGCACGCAGGAAGGGGACAACGTGAACGTAGTGGCGGTAAATGGCAATTTCGACGATTGTCAGACCGCCGTAAAAAATATTTTTGCGGACAAAACGTTTTGCGAAGAGCTGAAACGAAACGGTGTGATACTTTCAAGCGCGAATTCCATAAATTTCGGCAGACTTGTTCCGCAAATAGCATATTATTTTTCGGCTTATGCAGACCTCGTTTCGAGCGGGGAAATCTCTCTTGGCGAAGAGATTGATTTTATAGTGCCGACGGGCAATTTCGGCAATATTCTCGCGGGGTATTACGCTAAAAATATGGGGCTTCCGATAGGGAAGCTTGTTTGCGCTTCCAACGCGAACAACGTTCTTACCGAATTTTTCGCGAGCGGCACGTATGACGCAAACAGGGAGTTTTTCAAAACGACTTCTCCCTCTATGGATATACTGATTTCAAGCAATCTGGAAAGGCTTATATACGAGTTTTCGGGCAGAAACGCGGAGCTTACCGAAAAGCGCATGGCGGAACTTAAAAAATACGGCAAGTACGAGGTTTCGGAAGAAGAACTTAAAAATCTTCAAAACGATTTTTACGCGGACTGCGCGGAAGAAGAGGAGTGCGAAGAAACTATCGGCGAATTTTTCGATGAATATGGCTACGTTTTAGATCCGCACACCGCGGTTGCCGCTTGCGTGGCGGAAAAATATCAAAGAAATTCCGGCGACGGGCGAGCAAAAGTGTTGCTTTCCACCGCAAGCCCGTATAAATTCCCGCAAACCGTTCTTCATTCGATTACAGGCGAAAGGGTTTCGGACGCGTTTAAGAGTGCGGATAAGTTATATAAAGAAACGGCTTATCCCGTTCCTCATTCCGTTTCGTCTTTAAAAAACAAGCCCGTTAGATTTTCCGCCGTTACGGATAAAAAAGAAATTAAAGAATCGGTACGCGATTTTGCGATAAAAAGATAAAATTCAAGCTACTTTCAATAGAAAAGAGGTATTATTATGTCTGATAAAAAGGTGCTTTTCAGCGCGATTCAGCCGAGCGGTATACTTACCATAGGCAACTATCTCGGCGCGCTTAAAAACTTTAAAAAGCTTCAAGACGATTACAACAGCGTGTTTATGCTTGCGGATTTGCATACCTTAACGGTTAAGCAAGACCCCGCGACTTTAAGAAAAAATACCTACGAGCTTGCCGCGCTTTATCTTGCGTGCGGGCTTAACCCGGAAAGTTCGGTGATTTTCGCGCAGTCGCACGTAGCCGCCCACGCGGAGCTTACCTGGATTCTCAACACAGTTTGTTACCCCGGCGAACTTTCCAGAATGACGCAGTTTAAAGATAAAAGCTTAAAGCACGAAGACAACGTGAATATGGGGCTTATGGATTACCCCGTGCTTATGGCTGCCGATATTTTGCTTTATCAAACGGAGCTTGTTCCCATCGGCGCGGATCAGAAGCAGCATCTCGAAATAGCGCGAGACCTTGCCATACGCTTTAACAACAGATACGGTGAAGTTTTCAAAATTCCGGAAGGGTATATAGGCAAGTCCGCGGCGCGCATTATGAGTTTAGCGGAACCCGACAGAAAAATGAGCAAGTCGGACGCGAATTTGAACGCCTTTATTTCTATGGACGACGACGAAGCAACCGTTATCCGCAAATTCAAACGCGCGGTTACGGACAGCGACGATAAAATCATAGCTTCCCCGGAAAAGAAAGGCATTTCCAACTTGCTTTCCATATATTGCGCTTTTACGGACAAGAGCCTTGAAGAAGCACAAAGGGAATTCGGGGGCAAAGGCTACGGCGAATTCAAGTTTGCCGTGGGCGAAGCGGTTGCCGCGGTAATAGAACCGATAAGACAGGAAAAGAACAAGATTCTTAACAATAAAGATTATTTGGACGACGTGCTGAAATCAGGCGCGGAGCGCGCGGAAAGAATTGCATATAAAACGCTGAACAAGGTTTATAAAAAAGTCGGTTTAGTTCCGCGTAAACGCTAAAAAAGGGGAAATAAATGTTCGGATACGTTAAGACGGATATGCCGTATATGTTCGTAAAAGATACGGTGCTGTATAAAGCTTTGTACTGCGGGCTTTGCAAAAGCATAGGCAAAACCTGCGGAACTAACGCGCGGTTTCTTCTTAACTACGACTTTACTTTTTTATCTGCGTTTTTGCATAACGTTTGCGGAAAAGACGTAGAAATAAGAAAAGAGCGTTGCATAATTCACCACGTGGTAAAACGCCCCGTCGCAAGCCGAGACGAGCTGACCGAAAGAATAGCCTGCCTTAACGTTATCCTCGCAAGGTACAAGCTTTCGGACGACGTTATAGATTCGGGCAAGGGAAGGCTTAAACGCTCGTTCTTTTCGGGCGGGTATAAAAAAGCCAAAAAACTGGAACCGAAGCTCGATGAAATCGTAAGAGTGCGTTACGAAGAGCTTCGCCGGTACGAAAAGGAAAATTGCGACAGTCCCGACATAGTCGCCGATCCGTTCGGCAACATGATGAAAGAAGCGGTTAAAGAGCTTGCGGGTGACTTCGCTACCGAAGAAATTCTTACGATAGCGTACGATCTCGGAAAGTGGATATATCTTATAGACGCTCTTGACGACTTCGATAAAGATAAAAAGCGCGGCGAATACAACGTGTTCGTAAACGCTTATAAAGAAATCGGCGGCAAGACGGAGCTGATAGAAAAAAAAGGAAACGACGTGTTCGTTCTTTTAGGAACCGTCTTAAACGAAATATCCGAACTTGCCGATAAAACAGAATATAAATTCAACGGCGACCTTATAAGAAACGTTTTAAAGCGCGGGTTGATTACGGAAACGAAACGAATAACGGAGAACTTAAAATGCAAGAATACTACAAAATCTTAGGCGTAAGCGAAAACGCCACCGACGAGGAAATTGAAGCGGCGTATTCGCGTCTTAAAAACGAATATTCCAAAGACCGTTTTTTAGAGGGAGAGGCGGGCAATATAGCCGCAAAAAATCTCACGAAGCTTGAAACAGCCTATCAGGAAATAAAAGAATCCCGCAGAAACTCTTCTAAACAAGAGGGCAAAGAACCCGAAAATCTGGAAGAAGCGGAAAAACTTTTAAAGGCGGGCAAGATTGCGGAAGCTCAGATCGCGCTCGACAATATTTCCGACAGGGGCGCGGAGTGGCATTATTTGCAGGCCGTTGTTTTCTATAAAAAGAACTGGCTTAACGAAAGCAAAAAACAGCTCGAAATAGCTATGAATATAGAGCCTTATAATCAGAAGTACTCCGACGCTTATACCAAGCTTAAACAAAAAATGGAGTTTAACGAAAAGCAGTTTACTTCCGGAAACGCTTCTTATAATAGCGGCAGAAACGGCGAGGCGCGCGGAGAGGACAGGCAGATGGGCGGAAGCGACGCAAACGATTGCTTATCTTTTTGCGGAACTTGGTGCTGCATCAATATGCTTTGCAATATGTGTTGCAGATAAGCCACTCGGCGTTTGGCAAACCGAATGAAAAGTAAAATTATTGCCCTATCCGCGGTTTCCGCAGGCTTTACGGCTTTATGTCTTATAGTGGGCGCGTATCTCGATTTTGCGGATTTGCTCGCGCTCGTCGCGGCTTCCGCTTTCGTCGTATTACCGCTTTATTACGATTCGTTCAAGGGCGCGGCTCTCGGCTTTCTTGCGGGCGGGGTTATCGCGTTTTTAATCGCGTTGCCGAAGATTACGCTTACGATAGTTTTTCCCGCGTACGCGGCGTTTTTCGGGTTGTATCCGATAATAAGGCTTTATGCGGAAAAAAAGAGCGTCAGGCGTTGGGCTATATATCTTGTCGGCGCGATATGGTGTGTTGCGGCGGTTTACGGAATGTATTTTTACTATTCGCTCGTTCTGGGACTGAATTTTTTCGATACCGTTCCCGCATGGGCGGCGTGGATACAAGACTGTATTTTATATATTTTGCCGATAGCGGGACTTATATTTTATTTTATTTACGACAGGTACGTCGTTG
>CAKQEE010000108.1 GCA_934230055.1 uncultured Clostridia bacterium | reverse complement strand
AGAAAAACTTTTTTATAGGGAAAATTTGTTGCAAAAAACTACTTTACGTCGAACAAATCGTTCGGCGTTATGTCGTACGTGCGGCATAAAAACAAAATCTGTTCGTAATTCAACTGAAAAATTCCGTTTTCAAAGCGGCTGTACTGTTGTTGCGTCATATTCATCATTTTTGCAACTTGCTTCTGCGTGAAACCTTTATCTTTTCTTGCGGACTTTAAGTTGCTACCTATTTTCTTTGCAATGTTCATAAGATAATTTATCTCATAAACTGATGTAAAAAGCTTGACATACACCATAAAATGATGTAATATTAAATTACAATCAAGGAGGATAAGGAAAAATGGCGATGGTCAAATGCCCGAAATGCGGGAATGAGATTTCAGACGAAACAAAGACTTGTTCAAACTGTGGAGCGGTTCTTATAGAGAAACCCGCGATAGAGGAGACAGGCGATGATGAAGAACTGACTGATGGCGGGACTATCGACTATGAAAAAAAGTATAAAGCATATAAGCAATTGCCGATAATTTTAATGTTTTTGTCTTTTTCGATTTGTTGTATTGTAGGAATTGTGCTGGTGGTCATTACAACAGACGCATTGCATGTCATATTCTTGCCGATAGGTGCCGTTGTCGGAGGCCTCACATATTTTATTTCTTCGATATGTATTGCGCCGACTGTTTTAAGAACGGACGCGGTTCTGGATATTAAAAGAAAGTTAGAGGAGAAAATACAAAAAGAGGAAAGCGATAAGAAATAATAAATTTCCATTTCGTGTCACTCTGTAACGCAAGGTCTGACAAATCACAGAAAAAAGTTCAAAAATGCTTGACAAGAAGTTTTGCGACGTGTATAATTAGAGTACTAAAAGGGGTAGGAGCGGAATAAACCGCTTGTAAATTCCGTTTTAGAAAAAATGAATACTTGTCGGCAAAACCATCGTGAGGTGGTGACGCAAAGCCAAGGAACTTTATTACGAACGACGTGTCGTCTTGCGGAGACCGCGAGAATGAGAGTCTGTATTTGATAAAAGAGTGCGCCCGGTTGCAATATAGTATCGTTAAGGATACTAAGTTGCAACCTTTTTTATTGCCGAAAATCTTTAGTAATTGTACAACAACAAAGCGGACTTGCAAAAAACGAGCAAACAGGCGGCAAGCCGTTTGAAACAAAAAATTTTTATGGAGAGTGTTATAAAATGACACAACACAAATCAGAAAGAAAGAACAACAGGAAAACAGCCGTTATCATAGCCTTATTGCTTGCATTAATCGCGCTTTTGTGCTTTGGGGGATACACCCTCTCCAAGTACGTAACCGGCGACAGTAAAACGGGTACGGCGCAGGTTGCCAAATGGGGTTATGACATAAAAGTAGACGGCAGCAACCTTTTTGGCAAAAACTATAAGTTTGACGGCGTATCAAGTAAGGCAACCGCAGATACTGACGGTCTTACCGTAAAAGCAAGCGGCGATTATAACGTAATGGCTCCCGGAACTACCGGTTCTATGACTTTTACGATTAAAGGACAGGCAGAAGTGACAGCGTTGATTGCGATGGGAATAAATCCGGAAGCGGATATCATACTTAAAGTTCAGAAAACCGGCGGGGAAGAGATTGTATATAACCCCGTTAAATGGACGCTCAAAAAGAACAGCGTCGTCGTAACCGGTGCGGAAAACACAACTCTTGAGGCAGTTGCCGCAACCTTCCACGACGATCCGGTTGTCGGCGTAAAAAAAGCGGGCGAAGTATTAAACGAAACAACTTACGAACTCATCTGGGAGTGGGCGTTTGAAGGGACGGAAACCTTTACCGGTATAACCGTTAACGAACTTGACACGATTTTCGGTCGTTGCGCAAACGATGAGAGTTACGTCGCTTACGGCGACTGGACGATAAAAAAAGTCTGCACGGAAATCAATTTTCACCTTGCTATACAGGTAACGCAATGGAAATTCAACCCGACGATCTAGGTAAAAAACAAAATATTACAAAAGATAAATGGCGCGGAAAGACGGACTTTACGGATTCCTGAAAGCAAGTAAAAATATTTTTAAGGAATCGGGCGGAAATTCCGACGGGCAACCCCGAAAAAACAGAACCGCTTTAACGGAGAAAAAAGATGGTAAGAAACGAAGAAACGAAAATGAGAAACGGCGTAAGATTAGCTTTTGCGCTCGTTATCCTTTTGGCAATTCTTCTTGCGGCGGCGAGCGGCGTTTCTTTTGCGAAAAATCTTTCCTCCTCAAGCGGCGGAGATAGCGCGCAGGTTTCGGGTTTTATTATGGATTTAAGGGGAAGTTCTTCGAACAATCTGAAGCTCGACTGCGTACAAGGAATTACGACCGCCGCGTATAACTTTACGGTTGCTAATACCAAAGACGGGAAAACGGCTGAAATTTCGTTCAGATACGACGTAATCGTGACCTTGCCCGAAGCATTGCCCGAAGGCGTTTCCGTAACCGTGGACGGCACGGCAGGCACGGCTTCTTCCGACAGAAAAAAGATTACGATTACGGACGTGGGGCGTTTTGCGGCGGGAACTTCGCAAACGCACGATCATACTTTGACTTTTTCCGTAGTTGACAAAGGACTCTTGTTAAGGGATTACGTTTTTGCAAACACGAGCGTTTCGGTGCGTGCCGAGCAGGTTTGTTAAACGGACGGAGAAGATATATGAAAGGTTTAACGAAAAAAATCAGACGAAAAAGTATATTCGTATTACTTTTTCTGCTTCTGGCGACCTCTCTTTTTTCCGTAACGTTCACCATGAGCAAATACGTGACGGAAAAGCAGGTGGAAAACGGAAATTTTACTTTGAACGTAACGAGCGTAGACGTGCTTTTGCCCGGTTTGCAGTTCAGAAACACTTTAAGCGCTTCCGTGACGGAAGTCGTATTCGGTAAAACGGTAGATTACGAGAACGAAATAGTCGGAATCGAGCCGGTAAACGTTGACGTACAAAAAACGGGTAAGATAAAAATGTACGCTAAGGGGACGAAAGCGTACGTTCTTTCGGACCGAACGATTTACGCTAATCCGGATTCCTTTCATACGTTCTTTGAGCTTAAGGAGCTTACTTCCGTTAATTTTTCTAACTTCGATACCGGAATAGTCAAGAATATGCGCGGTATGTTTCGCGGCTGTGACAAGCTGACCGACGTAAACGTTTCTTCGTGGAATACCGAAAACGTTACGAATATGCAGTTTTTGTTCCGCGATTGTCCTTCTTTGGTTTCGATTGACGTTTCCGGTTGGAACACCGCAAAAGTAGAAGATTTTTACGGAACGTTCTACGGCTGTAACAATCTTACTTCTCTTGACGTTTCTAAATGGGTTACTTCCGCCGCTACGGATATCGGCGACGTTTTTTACGGCTGTTACAATCTTGCGTCGCTTGACGTTTCAAAGTGGGATACTTCAAAAGTCACGAATATGCACTACATATTCTACAGTTGTTTTTCCCTGACGTCGTTAGACCTTTCCGGCTGGAATGTAGAAGGCGTCAAGAATCTGGAGTGTTTGTTCCGCGATTGTCATTCTCTTGATTCGCTTAACGTTTCCGGTTGGAACACCGCAGGCGCTACTAATATGTACGCGATGTTCGAAGGTTGCTACAGTCTTACGTCGCTTGATCTTTCCTCGTGGAACACCGCAAACGTTATCGATATGCGCAGTATGTTCGACGGTTGCGGCAACCTTACTTCTCTTAACGTTGCTTCGTGGAATACCGAAAGCGTTACGAATATGCAGTTTATGTTTCGCGAATGCTATTCGCTTACTTCACTTGACCTTTCCGGCTGGAACACCGCAAAAGTAGAAAATCTTCACGGAATATTCTATAATTGTAACGGGCTTACTTCGCTTGACGTTTCCTCGTGGAACACCTCCTCCGTTACGAATATCGGTCTTGCTTTCTACAACTGTGATTCGCTTACTTCTCTTGACCTTTCCGGCTGGAACACCGAAAAAGTTACGAATATCAGCGTCGCCTTCTACAGCTGTACTTCTCTTACGTCGCTTAACCTTACCGGCTGGAAAATCGCAGGCGTCACCGATTTGGGGTATATGTTTTGGAACTGTACTTCGCTTACTTCTCTTGATCTTTCCGGCTGGGACACCTCGAAAGTGACTAATATGAGCTATATGTTCTTCGGTTGCGGCAGTCTTACTTCTGTTAACCTTACTTCGTGGGACACCGCAAAAGTTACGAATATGCAGTTGATGTTTCGCGGTTGCGGTAAACTGACCGAGATAGACGTTTCTGAATGGAATACCGCAAACGTCACGAATATGTATTGTATGTTTTACGGTTGCTCCTCTCTTACGTCGATAGACCTTTCATCGTGGGATACCGCAAAGGTTACTACTATGAGTCATATGTTCTTTGATTGCGGCAAGCTTGTTTCCATATATGCGGGGAGCGGGTGGAATACGGATAACGTTTCCGTTTCCGCAGATATGTTTAAGCTATGCAAAAAACTTTCGGGAGGAAAGGGGACTTCTTACGACGTCGCGCATACGGACAAGACTTACGCCCGTATCGACGGCGGGGCGGCGAATCCGGGGTATTTTACCGATATAGCGGATAAACCTTAAAAAAATCACTAAAAAGTTTTTTAACACAGGTTCTTACACCGTTTATTGTATAGACGGAAATTTGACAAGATAAGAGCCATAAAAAGGCGAGGGGATAGTCAAAAAGTATTAAGAGTGAGCCGCAGGGCGGGCGAATTTATTCGCCCGCCCTGCGG
>CAKQEE010000107.1 GCA_934230055.1 uncultured Clostridia bacterium | reverse complement strand
CATAGACAAGGCGTTCGTCTTTTACACGCTGAACGTGGCTTCCGCATATATCACGAACGTCATTCCCGTTCCGGGCGGCGTAGGCACGGCGGAGGTTACTTTTTCGCTCGTGTACGCCGCGGTCGTTCCCGAACCCGTTATCGGTTCCGTACTCGTGCTGTGGAGGGCGGGTTCTTATTACCTCCCCGTGATTATAGAAGCGGTAGCGGTATCGATAGCCCTTTTTGCAAAAAGAAAATCCGCCGGCAAACCGCAGGCGGAAGAAAATGCGAAAAAAACGGAAGAAAATGCGGACAACAAGCGCGAATGACGGCGAATAACCGTTAAAGTCCGCTCAAAAGGCAAAAGCTTTTAAAATAAATCGATTTCCTTTTCAAACTTATCGAAAAGGTTATAGCGTTCGGGGTGAGTGAGCGCGGTGTAAATCATTTCGCGCACGTTGGGAACGGTTTTAGATATTTCCCTTGCGGCGTCTTTAACGAACTGCCGTTTGGTAACGTCGTTCGCGGGGCAACAGCTCTTGGTAACGGGCAGGTCTTTGGAATAAGAAATTATATCCGCCTCGCGCAGCATTATCATAGGTCTTATAAGGGTTATTCCCGTGCGGTCGAGGTAGCTTTTCGGCGCGAAGGTAGAAAGTCTTCCCTCGTATAAAAGGGAGAGAAGAAAAGTATCTATAAGGTCGTCGGAATGATGCCCGAGCGCGGCTTTGTTGCAGCCTTCCCTTTTTGCGGCGTCGTAAAGCGCACCTTTACGCATTTTGGAGCATAAAGCGCAGGGGCTTTTTTCCTTTCTCACGTTAAAAACCACTTCCGCAATGTCCGTTTCCTCCACGATATAAGGCACTTCGTAGCTATCGGCAAGCTCTTTAATGCGGGAAAAATCCCCGCGTTTGCCGTTGAAACCGAGGTCTACTGAAATCCCTATAAGGTCGAAAGGCTCGGGCGAAAAGCGGCGGTATTCGGCAAGAAGCTTAAAAAGAGTTATGCTGTCTTTGCCGCCCGAAATGCCCACGGCGATTTTGTCGTTTTCGGCTATCATTTTGTATTTTTCCACTCCTTTGCGGAGTACGGATAACATTTTTTGAGTGGTCATAGGCGTTGCCTCTTAAAATAAACGTTGATTAGGTTGATTTTTCGTTCGGATTACATTATACTTGTATTTAACGAAAAAATAAAGCAAACGGGAGCGGTTATGGTAGAATTTTTGCAGAAAGCGATAGGAAACGACCTTCTTGCGACGCTTATAATGTCTTTCGTGCCGCTTATAGAGCTTAAAGGCGGCATAGTGTTCGCGCGCGGCGCGGGGTACTCTTTTTTGCAGGCGTTGGGGCTGTCTTACGCGGGTTCCACCCTCGTGTTCGTGCCGATATTCTTTTTGCTTATTCCCGTATTAAAGCTTTTAAAAAAGATAAAGTTCGTAAACGGTTTCGCTTGTAAAATAGAAAATTATTTTGCGGAAAAAGCGGCGGAAACGCTCCGCAAAGAAAAGGATAAAAAAAGAAAACGCCCGCGTTCCGAAAGCTTTTATAAAGCCCTCGGCGTGTTTATTTTCGTGGCTATTCCGCTCCCGATGACGGGCGTCTGGACGGGTACGGCAATCGCCGTGTTTTTGGGGCTTAAATTCAGAGAAGCCGTTCTTCCCGTTGCGGCGGGAAACCTCGTTGCGGGGCTTATAATTTCCCTTCTTGCGGAATTCTGCCTTGCGGTGTGGAACCTTAAAGCGCTCGATTATATTTTATACGGCTTGTTCGCGCTTGCCGTCGTGCTTTTGATTGTAACTATAATAAAAATTTCGCGTTCGGGCAAAAAACGCGCGGAAAAAGCGGAAAATTCCGAGGGGGAAGCGGAAAAAAGAGCAAGCTCCCGAAGAAATTTGAAGTAGAAAGATTAAGTAATGGGCTTTTTTTCAAAGCTGTTCAAAATTAAAAAAACGCCTGCGGAGGTCAAGGTTGGGCTTGCGCTCGGCTCGGGCGGGGCAAAAGGGTTTGCGGAACTCGGCGCGATGCGCGCTTTTGAAGAAAACGATATTCGTTTCGATTGCTTTGCGGGAACGAGCATAGGCAGTATTTTAGGCGCATTTTTCGCGGACGGCTACACTTCTACCGACGTGCGAGAGCTGCTTCGCGGCGTTGATTTTAACGAAATCAAAAATCTGTTTATGATAAATATGAGTACGGCGGGGCTTTTCGGCGTGATAGACCGCTTTATCGGTTCGCTCACCTTCGAGGAGCTTAAAAAGCCGTTCAAAGCGGTTGCCACCAACGTGGACACGGGCGAAGAAAAGGTTTTCGATTCCGGAAGCGTTGCGCAGGCGCTTTGTGCCTCTTCCGCAATGCCGCCCTTCTTTAAGCCCGTGGTTATCGGCGAAGAAAGGTTTGTAGACGGTGCGTTCTGCAATTCCGTTCCCGCAGACCTCGTGCGGGGAATGGGCGCGGATTACGTTATAGGGATAGACCTTAAAAATCACGAAGAAAAAGGCGGAATGATTTCAAGACTTATTCCCACCTTTAAAGGAAGCGTGGAAAAGCCGTGGCAAAAGGGCTACGACAACAGCAACGTTATGCTTCATCCCGATTTAACTTATTACAAAGCCACTTCTTTTTTTGCGGGCGAAGAGATGTACGAAATAGGCTACCGTGCCGCGATAGAAAAAATGCCGCAGATAAAAAGCGACCTTGCAAAGCTTGCGGGAGGTAAAAAGCGGTAATAAAATGAAAGATGGTTTTTACAAAAGAGGCGTGGGTTTTGCGTGCTTTGTAATCGCTTTAATTTTCGACGCGGTTACGTTGATTTTCTACGGTTGTGCGGAAACGCTCGGCAAAGATTATTCGGGAAAGACTGAAAGAGAAATCTACCGGAGAGTTGCGGGAAGCGTGACTTTTATAGATGTCGGCGAGGGAGACGCGATTTACGCAGAGCTTGGCGACGTGAATTTGCTTATAGATTGCGGTGAGGCGGGAAAGGAAAATTTTGCCGCGATTTCGGAAAGGATAATAAAATCGGGAAAAGAGCAAATAGATTATCTCGTTTTAACGCACGCGGATTCCGATCACGTCGGCGGCGCGGCGGATATAATAAAGGCTTTTCCCGTAAAGAAAGCCTTTATTCCGCTCGTTTTAAACGAAGAACCTTTTCCCGCGTTTGCAAAAGCGAGAAAAGCCCTTTCGGAGTGCGGAGCGAAAACGCAAGTTTCCGCGGAATACGCAACGATTAAGGGCGAAAATTTCTTTTTCACCTTTCTTTCGCCCGAACCCTTGGGTTTTGCGGGCGGCGCGTACGGAAATTTCAATTCTTCCGATATGCCGAGCGAGCGGGAGCGGAACGATATTTCCGCGGTGATATACCTCGATGTATGCGGCGTGCGGTTTTTGTTCACGGGAGACGCGGGCGAGAACGCGGAAAAGAGAATAATCTCGGGTGCGAAAGCGGGCGTTTACGGCAATGCCGCAGGAGAAGAAGTCAATCTTTTTGAAACGGACTTTTTAAAGGTTTCGCACCACGGCGCGGAAGATGCTTCTTCAAAAGAATTTCTGGCTTTCGTTCGCCCGAAAAACGCGGTTATATCCACGGGACTTAATTATTACGGACACCCTTCCGCCGCGACGCTTTCAAGAATATACGAGGCGAGCGAGAATTGCAAAATATACAGGACGGACGTTTCGGGAAGTATAGAGATTTCCGTTTTTGATGACGGAGACTACGAGGTTTTTACGCAGGCGGGATAAACTTTTTTTAACCGCGAAATATTTAAGCAAAATACGAAAAAAATAGGAATAAAAATGTTCGACTTAAACGAGCTTAAAAAAGAATTCGAGGGCTGCCCGTGCGGTGTAAAGCACGAGCTTAATATAAAAGAAATAGCGGCGGGCAGCGGAATAACCGCGGAAACGGGGGAAATCCTTAAACGCAACGGGTTCGGCAAAAAGCTTCTGCTGGTTGCGGACGAAAACACTCTTGCCGCGGCTTGTGGAGTTACTTCCGCGCTGAAAGATTTTATCGTTACGGAAAAGATATATAAAAATTTGCGGGAAGCCACCGTTTGCGAAGCGGAGGCGATAGAAAAGCTTTCATACGGACAAGACGGCGTTATTTCCGTGGGAACGGGTTCTCTTAACGACGTTTGCAGAAAAGCCGCCGCCAAAACGGATAAACCACTTTGCATTTTTGCCACCGCCGCGAGTATGGACGGCTTCGCCTCCTATAACGCGCCGCTCGTGGACGGAAATTTTAAGATAACCTACGCTGCAAAATCGCCCGAAGTGGTTATCGGCGACAGTAAAATTCTTGCCGCCGCGCCGGAAGTTCTTAAAGGCGCGGGTTTCGGAGATATGGCGGGCAAATACGTCGGGCTTATAGACTGGCAGGTTTCTTCCCTTATCACGGGAGAATACTATTGCGAAAAGGTTGCGGGGCTTACGAGAAAAGCCGCCGACCGCATAATGAGCCTTTCGGACCGAATACTTAAAAAAGACGAGGAGAGCGCGGAAGCCGTTTTCGAGGCGCTTCTTTTAACGGGGATAGGAATGAGCTTTACAAAAACCTCCCGTCCCGCGAGCGGCACCGAACATATTCTCTCGCATTTTTGGGAATGTAAAAAGCTCCTCGGCGGCGAAATTTCCGATTTTCACGGCAGAAAAGTGGGCGTTGCCACCCTTTATATACTCGGCTTATATCAAGAGCTTGCAAAAAAACAGAGCGTTACCGCGCATAAAGAAGTTACCGATTGGGAAAAGGTTTACGCCGCTTACGGTCCCCTTTCCGAAGAGGTGATAAAGCTTAATACCCCCGATAC
>CAKQEE010000106.1 GCA_934230055.1 uncultured Clostridia bacterium | reverse complement strand
GGACAGGTGGAAAGCACTTCTATAAGAGAAAAGCCCTTTCCCTCTATCTGGTTTTTAAAGGCGTGTTTTATCGCTTTTTTTGCGGCTGTAATATTTTTAACGCTGTTTACCGCCACGCGCTCTATATAAGAAGCCCCGTCTATCTCTTTAAGCATTTCGCACACTTTAACGGGATAACCTACGACGGTTACGTCTCTTCCGTAAGGCGAAGTTTGCGTTATCTGGTTAGGGAGCGTCGTAGGTGCCATTTGCCCGCCCGTCATTCCGTATATCGCGTTATTTACGAAAATCACCGTAATGTTTTCGTTCCGCGCCGCGGCATGCACCGTTTCAGCCGTTCCGATTGCGGCAAGGTCGCCGTCACCCTGATAGGTGAAAACTATATTTTCGGGATTAGCCCTTTTTGCGCCCGTCGCCACAGCGGGGGCCCTTCCGTGCGCCGCCTGAATCATATCGCAATTTATGTAATTATAGGAAAAAACGGAGCAACCTACGCTTGCAACGCCCACGGTTTTATCAAGCACGCCGAGTTCTTCCAAAGATTCCGCAACAAGCCTGTGTATAATCCCGTGAGTGCAACCGGGGCAATAATGAAGCGGAGTATCCGTAAGCCCTTTCGTCTTTTTAAAAACTACCATTCCCGAGCCTCTCCTTTTTGTATTTTTTCAAGAGTTTCCTCTATTTCTTCGGGGCGCATAAGCACGCCGCCCGTTCTGCCGTAAAAATAAACGGGTTTTTTGCAATTTATCGTAAGCTTCACGTCGTCGACCATTTGCCCCATATTAAGCTCCGTAACGAGAAACGCCTTGCATTTTTCAGCCGCGTCGATAAGAGCCTTTTTCGGAAACGGAAAAAGCGTTATAGGACGGATAAGCCCCGCCTTAATGCCTTTCTTTCTCGCCGCCTTAATAGCATTTTTTGCTATTCTCGCCGCTATGCCGAAGGCTACTATAACGATTTCCGCATCGTCCGTCATAAACTCTTCGGCAAGCTGCTCGTTTTTCTCTATTTCGGCGTATCTTGCAAAACGTTCTCTGTTCCACACTTCGAGCTGTGCGGGAGAAAGCGACAGCGAGTTTATTATATTTCTGCCCGCGTGTTTGCCCGTACCCGTAGTCGCCCACGGCTTTTCGTATTTTACCACTTCCTCTTCGCTAATTTCCACGGGTTCCATCATCTGCCCGAGCGTTCCGTCCGCAAGAATCATTGCGGGAACTCTGTATTTATCCGCAAGGTCGAACGCCTTAAAACACATAGAATACATTTCCTGAACGGAATCGGGCGCAAGTACTATAAGCTTATAATCCCCGTGTCCGCCGCCTTTCGTCGCCTGAAAATAATCGGACTGCGAGGGCTGAATACCGCCGAGACCGGGACCGCCCCTCTGTACGTTTACGATAACCGCGGGAAGATCGCAACCCGCCATATACGATATGCCTTCGCTTTTAAGAGAAATACCGGGGCTTGAACTGCTCGTCATCGCGCGGAGTCCGCAAGAAGCCGCGCCGATAACCATATTTACCGCGGCGATTTCCGATTCGGCTTGCAAAAACGTTCCGCCTATTTTCGGCATCTTTTTCGCCATATACGCGGCAACCTCCGTCTGCGGCGTTATGGGATAGCCGAAATAGTGTCTGCACCCCGCCTTTATAGCGGCTTCGGCAAGCGCTTCGTTTCCTTTCATCAAAACTTTTTCGGACATAATTTACCTCTCTACCGTTATCACCGTGTCGGGGCAAATCGTGGCGCAAAACGCGCAA
Source organism: uncultured Clostridia bacterium (assembly GCA_934230055.1). Classification (GTDB taxonomy): domain Bacteria; phylum Bacillota; class Clostridia; order Christensenellales; family Borkfalkiaceae; genus UBA1259. The sequence goes on along the minus strand of CAKQEE010000106.1, from coordinate 3,049 downwards.
CCTATGCACGCGCCCGAGTCCGTCACGCCCGCGGGGTGATAACCCTTCTGATTTATTCTTTCTTTTTCGAGCGAAACGATATGTTTGGGGCAAACCGTTTCGCACAGTCCGCAGCCCTTGCAACGTTCTTCGTCAAAAGTAATTTTAGCCATTACGTTTTTCTCCTTTATATACAGTTATATCCAGTTTCCGTATTTTACGGGTTCAATTTCAAGCACGTTTTTAAGTTTTTTTAAGTTTTCGGTCAAAAAGTCTTTTCTTACCGCGGTGAATTTTACCAAAATTCCCGTTTTTTGCGAAAACTCTTCCGCGAATTTCAAGCCTTTTAATATATCGGCTTCGGTAGTCTGTTCGCCTAAATTAGCGTTGTTTACTATCCCGGTAAACGGAATGCGGGAAGTCTTTTCGATTTCCGTAAACATTTCGTACGCACCGAGAATATCTCTCGTTTCGGGACGGAACGGATTAAGAACGAAAAGCGCGTCGTAATCGTTTTCTTCTTTCAGCTTATCCGAAAATCTTCCGAGCGCGAGCGCGCCTCTGTCGTCCCCGCCGACGTCTACCACCGCAAACTCTTCTTTATCGTCCGTCATTCGGTAGCTTTCGGGATTCATGGCGGGTATATCTACGTTAGTTTCCGCATAAGGCGAAACGACAAGGTTTATCCCCGCCGATTTAAGCGTTTTTTCCGCGTCTACCGTACGGAAATACGGATTTACGATATCGAGGTCGTATACGCTTACTTTTTTACCGATTTTTTTTAAGGCGAGCGCGTAGTTGACCGAAACAAAAGTCTTTCCGCTACCGTAATGCCCCATAAACAGCGTTACCCGTTTATCGAACATCAGACTTTCACCTTATAGCACCAGCCGCGCTTGTCCTCTTTTTTGCCCCATTGTATCCCCGTAAGCTCGTCGTAAAGTCTTTGCGTAAGCGCGCCGATTTTGTTCCCGGAAACGACATGGTCTTTATCGCGATAGCAAAGGTGTCCTATCGGAGAAACGACCGCCGCCGTTCCCGTTCCCCACGCCTCTTTAAGATTGCCGCTTTCCGCCGCCGCTATAAGCTCGTCCACCGAAAGCAGTCTTTCGCTTACCGTATATCCCCAACCTTTTAATATTTCTATGCAGGATTTGCGGGTTATACCGGGCAGCACGGAGCCGGTAAGCTTCGGAGTGACTATTTCGTCTCCTATCTCGAACATAACGTTCATCGAACCTACTTCTTCTATATACTTTCTCTCTACGCCGTCCAGCCAAAGCACCTGCGTAAAGCCTTTTTCCTCCGCACGCTGTCCCGCGCGCATACTTGCCGCGTAGTTGCCGCCGCACTTCGCATAACCCGTGCCGCCGCGCACAGCTCTCACGTCTTCGCTTTCTATCGTTATTTTAACGGGGTTAAGTCCTTCCGCGTAATAACTTCCCACGGGCGAAAGAATTATCACGAAAGTTGCGTGATGCACCGCGTGTACGCCGAGCGATTCATCGTTTCCAAACTCGAACGGACGAATATAAAGGGAAGAGCCTTCCGCGTTCGGAACCCATTCGTAATCGAGATTTATAAGCGAAGTAATAGCGTTTACAAAATCTTCTTCGGGGATTTGCGGCAAGCACATTCTTTCCGCAGAGTTATTAAAACGCTTCGCGTTCTCAAACGGGCGAAAAATACTGTAACCGTCGTTAGTGCGATATGCTTTCATCCCCTCGAAAATTTCCGCGCCGTAATGAAGTACGGTAGAAGCGGGGTGTATGGGAATATATCCGAACGGTACGATTCTCGCGTCGTGCCAACCCTTTTCCGAAGACCAGTCCATAATAAACATATGGTCCGTAAAATATTTGCCGAACCCGAGATTCTTGAAATCGGGTTTTTCTTTTAAGGTTTTTGCCTTTTCAACACGTATTTCCATAGCTATATCTCCTTATTTATTCAATCTTTTAATTTTTTCGGCGGCGTCCTCTCTCATCTTATATTTGAGGATTTTACCCGCCGCGTTCATCGGAAAAGCCGTTACGAAATCGAAATATCTCGGCACCTTGTGCTTTGCGATATTTGCTATGCAGTAATCTCTTATTTCCTTTTCGGTAAGAACTTCCCCCTCTTTTATTATAACGAAAGCGTAAGCTTCTTCGCCGTATTTTTCGTCGGGAACACCGACTACCTGAACGTCTTTCACTTTCGGGTTCGTGTAAAGGAAATCTTCTATCTCTTTCGGATACAAATTTTCGCCGCCGCGAATAATCATATCTTTTAACCTTCCCGTAATCCTGTAATTCCCGTCGGGAAGCTTCATCGCAAGGTCGCCCGTATGAAGCCAACCGTCTTTATCTATCGCCGCGGCGGTTGCCAAAGGCATTTTATAATAACCTTTCATAAGGTTATAACCTCTCGCCACGAATTCGCCGACGGTATTTACGGGCAGCTCCTCGTTGGTTTCGGGATCTACTATTCTACATTCCACGTTAGGAAGATTTCTTCCCACCGTATTAACTCTTATGTCTATCGGGTCGTCCGTGCTGGACATAGTGCAACCGGGCGAAGCTTCCGTTTGTCCGTATACTATGGTAATCTCTTTCATGTTCATCTTATCGAGAACTTCCTGCATAACGGAAACGGGACAAGGACTCCCCGCCATAATTCCCGTGCGCATATAAGAAAAATCGGTTTTAGCAAAGTCGGCATGAGCAAGCATTCCGATAAACATTGTGGGAACGCCGTGAAAGCACGTTATCCTTTCCTGATTTATACAGGCAAGCGCGTGTTTCGGAGAGTAGTACGGAAGCGGACAAACGGTCGCTCCGTGCGTCATTGCCGCGGTCATTGCACTGGTCACGGTTCTGATCTCGGCATGGATACCGTCCAAAAGGGCAACCGGAGTTCCCGCCGTGGAGGCGATTCGCCAGAGCATGGACATCAAGGTAAGCGGCAGACCCGTCCGAACCTCGAAGCTTACCTACAAGCTATTCGGACTCCCCGGCGTCCTTGCCGGCAAGCACTATAAGCGCAACCGGAAAAAATACAGAACCACCGTCGTCAGCCTCTTTATGAG
>CAKQEE010000105.1 GCA_934230055.1 uncultured Clostridia bacterium | reverse complement strand
CATATATATAATGTATGGCGACTTTAATATTTACGGGCGGCGGAACCGCCGGACATTGCACCCCTTGCCTTGCACTTATACCCTATCTGAAAAGCGAATTCGATAAAATGTTTTATATCGGCAGCGAAAACGGAATAGAACGGGAAATCGTGGAAAAAACCGAAATCCCCTATTACGGCGTACCCTGCGCCAAACTCGTAAGAAGCTTTACGCCTAAAAATTTAGGAATACCGTTTAAGCTTTTTTCGGGCATAAAAAAATCGGGCGAAATTTTAGACGAGCTTTCTCCCGACGTAATATTTTCCAAGGGCGGATACGTTTCTTTGCCCGTCGTTATAGCCGCGAAAAAACGCGGCATACCCGTAATTGCGCACGAAAGCGACTATACCGCGGGGCTTGCGAACAAAATCGCCGCAGGCTATTGCAAAAAGGTTCTCACCGCATTCCCCGAAACGGCAAAAACAATTAAACACGGCGAATACGTCGGCGCACCCGTCCGCAGAGAACTTTTTACCGCAAACAAAGCCGCCGCTCTTAAAAGTTTCGGTTTTACGGAAAGCAAGCCCGTCCTTCTCGTTACGGGCGGAAGTCAGGGCGCAAAAGTCTTGAACGAAACTTTAAGGCAATGCATTACCGAACTTCTTCCGCGGTTTAACGTGATTCATCTTTGCGGCAAAAACAATCTTTCCGGCACGACAAGACGAAGCGGCTATTTCGAGGCGGAATTTTTAACCCGTATGCAAGACGCCTTCGCCTGCGCGGACATTTGCGTTTCTCGGGCAGGCTCAAACAGCGTTTTCGAGCTTTTATCGCTCAATATCCCCTGCGTTTTGATACCTCTTCCGAAGGGAAATTCACGCGGCGATCAGGTGCTGAACGCCGAATATTTTCAGCGACTCGGGCTATGCGCCGTTTTGCCGCAAAAGGTGCTTACAAAAGATTCTTTGCTGTTTGCGATAGATTCCGTTTACGCGGACAGAAAAAACGTTGCTCGGAGATTTACGGCTTGCCCCGTAAAGGACGCAAGCAGAAAAATCGCGGCGATTATAGCGGATTACAAGCCGATAAAATAGCCTTGTAAAACCTTTCCCGCGCCCAAAGCTCGCTTTCCGTGGAAAAGCCCTTTTCAAAGCCGCTCCCTTTACGGAACTTTCCCGCACCCGCGGTCCTTTCCGCATTACCAAAAAAACTTCCCCCGCCGATATTTTGGTCGAATACCTTATTTTCTTTGCCGCCCCTTTCTTGCGCAAAAAGTGCTTCGGGCGCGCCGCCGAAAAACAAATCGTTATCGGCAAAACTTTCGCCGAAGCCGCAGGCGATTTTCTTCGTTCTTAAAGCCGCCGTTTTTTCGGGCGACAAAAAACCCGCTTCCGACTTTTTTCTCATTACCGTAAAACAACGCCCGCCGTTCGCGTTCTTTTCCGCCGCGCGCGACCTTTTAACGCGTCTGCCATAAAATGCGATAAGCTCGTTTTCCTCCGCGGTAAATCCGTTTAAAAAACAGCTTCTCGCTTTCTCTTTTAGTATATCGTTCATAATAAAAACCTCCGTTTGCTCGCCTTTTATTTTCAGTTTACGCTTATAGTTTAAGATATTAAGTTGACATATGCTTGTCAGCTTTACAAAAAAATTTATCTATGATACAATATATTTAAAACAAAAGAGGATTATTTATGAAAATAGAATACGTTATCAGAATACTTTTTGATTTAATGTCGAAAAAAACGGTTTCGGCAACGTACATAAGCGAAAAGTACGGAATCAGCAAAAGAAGCGTTTACAGATATATAGAATGTCTGGAACGGGCGGGAGTGCCGCTTTACTCTACGCGCGGCAAAAACGGCGGTTTCTCAGTTATGGATACTTACAGGCTTTCTTCCACCTTTATGACGGTTAAGGAGTTCGAAGCGGCTATAAAAGCACTCACCGCCATAGAAAACACCGTTCCCGACCCCGTTTTGAGCGGCGCGGTGAGTAAGCTGAAAGCAAGCCGCAAAAACGAGTTCAGCGGGTTTGAAATCAAAAGCGGCGGACTGGTTATAGACGCCGCACCGTGGGGCGACGCGCACGGCTATAAAAGCAAAATGGCGGTAGTTATGAAGTGTATAGAAGATTGCAAGTGCCTTTTTTTGCGCTATCACGACCGAAACGGCGAAGTTACCGAGCGCACGGTGGAACCGCACGTTATAGTCTTTAAGCAGGGACTTTTTTACCTGTACGCGTTTTGCAGACTTCGCCGCGAATTCAGATTTTTTAAGCTCGGCAGAATAGAAAGCGCGACCGAAACGAACGACGGCTTTGAAAAGAAAAGCTTTTCGGAATCGGACTTACCGCTCGATTTCTGGCACAACGTGACTTTGGCGGAAACGGTGGAATTCGAGGTCTCCAAAAACATTTTATCGGACGTAGAAGAGTGGCTCGGGATAGAAAACGTGGGCAAGTACGGCGAAAGGTTTATCGCGCGCGCCACGCTCCCCGCGGATAACGGGCTGATTTCCAAGCTGATGAGTTTCGGAAGCGGAGTTAAAGTTTTATACCCCGAACATCTTAAACGGGAGCTTTGCGCCGCCGCGAAAGAAGTTTTGAATATTTACGGCGAAAACCTAAAATAAAATTTTTACTAAAAAAATTATAATTACGTTTAAGTCATTCCGTGCAATACTGCTTTCTATTACCCGCCCCTCCTTGTCATTCTGAGCCGCGCTTCTTGCCCACGTTTTCGAAGAATCTCTTCTAAAACTCCTCATCCACCGCTGTCGCTGTCCCCCTTCTCCCACAGGAGAAGGCAGTAGCCCGTCAAAGTCTGCCCGTTTCAGAATGACAAGGTAACGAATAAAATAAAGCCTTCTCCCGCGGGAGAAGGTGTCAGCCAAAGGCTACGAATGAGGCGTTTATTATTAAGTTTGCGTCATTCCTTTTTGCAAGTCTCCCGCCACTCTAAAACGGGAACCGTATAAAAGGGTGAGTGTGCGCGGATAATTTATTCCGCGCACACTCACCCTTTTGTATTTTGGAGTTATTGAATATAATGAGCTTTTTTATCGCCGCAAAAAATTTTTGCGGCAAGTTCTATAAAAACCTTTACAGACTCATCGCCAGCTTTAACTGCTCTTTAATCGCCTTTTAATTACGCAAGTTTCGCATTGTCGGGAACGCTCTTTTTAACGTTGCCGCGAACGGGCTTTCCTTCCGCAAGCTTATCGAATCTTCTGTTGATGAAATATACCACGACGTTACAGGAAACTATAGCGATATTGAGTATATACATAGCAAATACGAAGTTGAATTCGCCTTTCAAAATCTTAGCCGTGATTCCACCGATATAACCAACGATGATGAGTATTATAAATTGAAGGTTCATACCCTTTGCGGACTTCGATTTAATGTTTTTTATAAGTGAAATCGGCCAAGAAAGACCGAAGCATATAAGCATTATAGTTTCGCATACGTTTGCCATTTGTTAGTTCTCCCGAAAAAAATTTTTATCTCTTTTTGTTTACACCCATATTATACTCTTGACAAACCCATTTTGTCTAATATATAATTTCTATCGAAACGATAACTTTTAAGTTATGTTTTGCAAAAAATCATTTTGCCGCGCGTTCGCCGTTCGACTACCGTAAGTTTGCCGCTTGATTGCCGCAAAATAATCAAAAATACGTAAGAACCGCAAGAAAAGGAGAAAACTTTATGGAACTTAATCAAATGCGCTTTTTTTTGGAAGTGGCTAAATCCGGTCACGTTACCAAAAGCGCGGAAAAGCTGCACGTTTCGCAGCCGTCGCTCACGCAATCGCTCCACAGGTTTGAAAAGGACATAGGCGTGCCGCTTTTCGTGCATAAGGGGCGAAACATTTTTTTAAGCGAATACGGAAAAATTTTATCGGACAAGTTAGAGCCGATTATAGCGGAAATAGACGCCATTCCGTACGAGCTGCAAAAGGCGGCGAAGTTCGGCAACGAAACCCTGCACATAAACGTGCTTGCCGTTTCTTCTATGATAACGGAAGCCATAATAAAATACCGCAAAGACAAAAAAGAGCTTAATTTTCAGCTGGTGCAAAGCGGTAATTCCGAAAATTACGACCTGCAAATTTCCACAAAGCTTTATCACCAGACGGAAGCGGAACAAAATTCCGCAAGCAAAAAATCCTTTTCCTGCACCGAAAAAATTTTTCTTGCCGTGCCGAACTCAGAGAGGTTCGAGGGGAGAACGAAAATTTCCCTTTCGGAGGTTATGGACGAGGGCTTTATTTGCCTTTTCGGCTCCAAACAATTCCGAAACGTATGCGACAGGCTGTGCCGCCACGTAGGCTTTAAGCCGAACGTTATTTTTGAAAGCGACAATCCCGCCGCCGTTATAAATATGATAGGAGCGAATATGGGCGTAGGCTTTTATCCGCAATTATCTTGGGGAAAAGCGCAAAGCGAACACGTTAAGCTTTTGGAAATAACGGACGCGCCCTTTATGCGCGAAATCGTCGTTACCGCTAACCTTAACAAAGCGGACAACGAACACCTGCTCGATTTTTATTACTTTTTGAAGCGTTATATTTTAGAAAAGCTTCGCCGCGCGGAAAAATAGTTAAGTAAAACCGCGCGTTACGCTTGCATCAAAAAAAGACGGAACACCGCCCGAAGCGAAAAGTTTCGTCTTTTTATTTAAATTGTTTTAATCTTATATTATCCGAGTGCGAAATCTTAAAACTCCTTTCTCGTACTGCGGGAAAAGACGTTCAAAAAAGCCTCCATAGGTTCTTTATTGCGATATAAAATATCGTATACCGCGTTGGTTATGGGCATATCCACAC
>CAKQEE010000104.1 GCA_934230055.1 uncultured Clostridia bacterium | reverse complement strand
AACGTATTCAAAAGTCATTGCGGGAACGCCGCCGAGTCTGCCCGCGAGAATTTCCTTTCCGCGAAGATTTTCCCATTTAAAGTCCGGTTCCGCTTTTCGTGAAACGAGGAAAGACCCGTCTCTTTGCGTAAGCTGACCGAAAACCTTGGGGTAGTCTGCTTTGCCCTGGCTGTAAACGTATATAACCGTTTCCGGTCCCATAAGCCCGATTTGCGCGGAGCCCGATAAAACGGCAGTCATAGAGTTATCCGCGCCGCCGCCGTTGGTAAGGCTTATTTCAAGCCCTTCTTCCTTAAAATAGCCGTTTTCCATGGCAACGTATAAAGGAGCGTAAAAAACGGAATGAGTAACTTCGTTAAGTTCTATTTTCTTTAAGTCGCCGCCGTCATTGCACGCGGTAAGCGGCGCGAAGATAAACAAAATAGACAAAATTATAAGAGTAAGTTTTTTCATTAAAAATCTCCGATAAATTTATGATTTATAGTTTATTTTATGAAAAAGCTTTAATAATTGACAACGTATCGCGATTATTGTTTGACTTTATTCGTTTATTTAAGTATAATGGAAAGGCTACTTATAAGGAGAAATGCTTTATGGATATGGAGAAGACGTATAATCCGTCCGAATTCGAGAGCAAAATATACAAAGAGTGGGAAGAGAAGGGATATTTCAAGGCGAAAGTCGATCCCGAAAAGCTTCCTTTTACCATAGTTATACCCCCACCCAACATTACGGGACAGCTCCACATGGGACATGCGCTTGACGAAACTTTGCAGGATACGCTCATAAGATTTAAGCGAATGCAGGGTTACAGCGCGCTTTGGCTCCCCGGAACGGACCACGCTTCGATAGCTACGGAAGTTAAAATCGTCGAACAAATGGCAAAAGAAGGGCTTACGAAAAACGACGTTGGCAGAGAAGGTTTTTTAGAACGCGCTTGGGCGTGGAAAGATAAATACGGCGGAAGAATAGTAGAGCAGCTTAAACTTCTCGGTTCTTCCTGCGACTGGTCCAGACTTTCGTTCACTATGGACGAGCGTTGCTCCCGCGCGGTGAGAGAGGTTTTCGTAAATCTTTACGAAAAAGGACTTATCTATCGCGGAGACAGAATTATAAACTGGTGTCCCGAATGTAAAACCGCTCTTTCGGACGCGGAAGTCGATTACGTGGAAGAAGACAGCCATCTTTGGTATATCAAATACCCCGTAAAAGATTCCGAAGAGTTCGTTACGGTGGCGACTTCCCGCCCCGAAACCATGTTCGGAGATACGGCGGTTGCTGTAAACCCCAAAGACAAGCGTTACGCGGCGTTCAAGGGTAAAACGCTTATTCTTCCGATAGTAAACAAAGAAATTCCCATAGTGTTCGACGACTACGTAGAAACCGATTTCGGCACGGGCGCGGTTAAAATAACCCCCGCTCACGATCCGAACGACTTCGAGGTAGGCTTGCGCCACAAGCTGCCCGTAATAAAGGTTTTAAACGACGACGGCACCATGAACGAGAACGCGGGCAAATATAACGGTATGCCTTCTCTCGAATGTCGCGAAAAGGTTGCGGAAGAGCTTAAAGCCCTCGGACTTTTGGTCAAGACGGAGCCGCTCCACCATAGCGTAGGGCATTGCTACCGTTGCAAACACACGGTAGAACCGATTGTATCCAAGCAATGGTTCGTTTCAATGAAACCGCTTGCGAAGCCCGCCATAGACGCGGTGAGAAAAAAGAGCGTTAAATTCACTCCCGATCGTTTTTCCAAAATCTATTTCAACTGGATGAAAGATATAAAGGACTGGTGCATATCCCGTCAGCTTTGGTGGGGACACAGAATTCCCGCGTTCTATTGCGAAGATTGCGGAGAAATGACGATAAGCAAAACAGACGTAAAGGTCTGCCCGAAGTGCGGAGGCACTCATATCCGTCAGGACGAGGACGTTCTCGATACGTGGTTTTCCTCTGCGTTGTGGCCGTTCTCCACGCTCGGTTATCCCGAAAAGACGGAAGACCTTGCCTATTTTTATCCGACGGACGTACTCGTTACGGGCTACGATATAATATTCTTCTGGGTTGCGAGAATGATTTTCTCCGGTCTCGAACATATGGGCAGAATACCGTTTAAGGACGTGCTTATTCACGGACTCGTAAGGGATTCGCAGGGCAGAAAGATGAGTAAATCTCTCGGCAACGGCATAGATCCCACGGAGATTATCGCAAAGTACGGCGCGGATACTTTAAGGTTCTCGCTTATAAACGGAGTTGCGGCGGGCAGCGATATGCGTTTTTCGGACGAAAAGCTGGAAGGCGCGCGCAACTTTATGAATAAAATCTGGAACGCTTCCAGATTCGTGCTGCTTAATGCGGAAGGCAAAACTATTCGTCCGGTAAAAGATTGCAAGCTTACGGCGGCGGACAAGTGGATAATAACCCGCCTTAACAAAACCGTAAAAGAAATTACGGTGAATATGGAAAAATACGAAATGGGCGTGGCTCTCGCAAATCTTTACGATTTCGTTTGGAGCGATTTCTGCGATTGGTATATAGAATTTACCAAACCCGTTTTGTACGGAGAGGACGAAAAGAAAGCGACCGATACGGTAAGCGTGCTTGTATACGTGCTTACCGAAATACTTAAACTGCTTCACCCGTTCGTGCCGTTCATTACGGAAAAGATTTATAAATCCATGCCGAACGCGGGCAAAACGCTTATGTTGCAGGAGTTTCCGAGATATAATTCGAGGCTTAACTACTTCGGCAGCGTTAAAGAGATAGAACTCGTTAAAGAGATTGTGAAGAGCGTAAGAAACGTGAAAGCCAAAACGGGTGCGCTTCCTTCTAAAAAAGTCAACCTCTTCGTCGCGACCGAAAACGTTAAAACGGTTAAAAACGGCTCGGCGATGATAAAGCGTCTTGCGGGCGTAGGCGATATAGTGTTCGTGGAAAACAAGACTGCGGTGAACGGAAAAGTCGTAGCACAGGTTATAGACGGTGCGGAGCTTTATATTCCGCTCGGCGAGCTTGTGGATTTCGACAAAGAGATTGAAAGACTTAAAAAGGAACTTGAAAACGTGGAAAACGAGATTGCGAGAGCAAACGGAAAGCTTTCCAACAACGGCTTCCTTGAAAAAGCCCCCAAAGCACTCGTTGACAGCGAGAGAGAAAAACTCAATAAATATCTCGATATGAGAGAAAAGCTTATCAAACAGATTGCGGACATAAGCGCGGAAGTGTAATTAAGGCGGCGTATCCCCGAAAGGGGGTGCGCCGTTTGCTCAAACGATATTGTGTGGGAAAATTTTCGTAGAAAGAACTTTTTTGCCGAGAACGGCGCGTATATGGCGAATGAAAACTTTAAATCTCCGTAAAATCGGCAAAAATTAGAAGCCTTATATTGACAATCGTTTTAATTTGTATTAAAATGTAAAGGATAAAGAAGAAAAAAGGTCACCGCGACCTAGGAGATGAAAAAGATGAATCTTGAAACCCGAAAAAGTTTAGAACTTAAACTCGATTACAATAACATGATGAGAGAATTTATCGGCAAAGAAGGCTTTACCGAAGAAGACCTCGACGACGGATTCAAACACGCGAGAAGAGCGTATAGAGCCGTGATGACGAGTCGCGGCGAGGGAATGACCGGTTGGATGGATCTTCCCACGGAGCAGGACGAAATAGTTAAAGACGTTATGAATACCGCAAGGTATGTAAGAAGAACTTTCGACAATTTCGTCGTTCTCGGAATAGGCGGTTCCGCGCTCGGTCCGATTGCGGCTTTTCAGGCACTTTGCCATTTAAGACACAACGAGCTTGCTAAAGCCAAAAGGAAGTATCCCAAGCTTTACGTGGAAGATAACGTAGATCCCGAAAGAATGAACGCGCTTTTAGACGTTATAGACGTGGAAAAGACCATGTTCAACGTGGTTACCAAAAGCGGCGCGACGAGCGAAACTATGGCACAGTACCTTATCATCATAGATATCCTTAAAAGAAAGCTCGGCGATAAGGCGAAAGACCATATGATAGCCACCACCTCCGCAAGCAAGGGCAACCTTATAAAGATAGCAAAAGCGGAAGGCTTTAAAACTTTCTATATACCGGATAACGTCGGCGGAAGATTTTCCGAGTTGTCGCCCGTGGGACTTTTGCCCGCGGCGGTTGTGGGAATAGACATAAAAGAGCTTTTGGAAGGCGCGGCGCATATGAAAAAGATTTGCAAAAACCGCGACGTGAAAAAGAATCCCGCGCTTTTTGCGGCGTATCTCGAAGTAATGTCTATGAAGCACGGCAAAAATATTTCTGTAATGATGCCTTATGCGGACAGCCTTAAATATATCGCGGACTGGTATTGCCAGCTTTGGGGCGAGAGCCTCGGCAAAAGGGTGAACAAGCTCGGCGCGAAAGTTTACGCGGGGCAAACTCCCGTAAAGGCTCTCGGGGTTACCGATCAGCACTCTCAGGTACAGCTTTACAGAGAAGGACCTTTCGATAAGGTTATAACGATAATCGGCGTGGAAAAATTCCGTTCGGACGTGACGATAAGCGAAGGTTACGCGGATATTCCCGACGTATCATTCCTTTGCGGACATACGCTCGGCGAGCTTATCAACACCGAAAGGAAAGCTACCGAATACGCGCTTGCCGCGGCAGGGAGACCTAACTTTACCATAATTCTCCCCGAAGTGAACGCGTTCACCGTGGGCGAGCTTCTCTTTATGTTTGAGATGGAAACCGCTTTCGCGGGGGAAATGCTCGGAATAGACACGTACAATCAACCGGGGGTTGAGGGTGGCAAAAACGCTACCTACGCGCTGTTCGGAAG
>CAKQEE010000103.1 GCA_934230055.1 uncultured Clostridia bacterium | reverse complement strand
TAAATAGCATTTTTGCAGACAAGTCAAAAACGCAACGATAAATAAAAAATTATACTAAAAGATTACGAGGTTCGCGCTCTTTTTTTTCTTTATAAAATATCAAAAAATTTTCAAAAAAATTTACATAAAACTCTTGACAAAGTTTCTTCTTTGAGTATAATTATAATTAGCAATCAGGAAAGATGAGTGCTAACAAATAAGGCGCGCGATTGCTGAAACATATAAATAAAAATATTCGGAGGTAAAAATTATGAAAAACTATATGGAAAAGAGAAACGGTAACGAGAGCGGCAAAGTAGGCGAGTGGAACGACCCGTTTGAAATCTTCTTCAAACCGATATTTACCGAGGCGAAACACGGCGAAATGAAAACGGATATAAAAGAAAGCGAAGCGGGTTACGATTTTGCGATAGACGTTCCGGGATACGATAAAAAAGACGTTTCTTTAACGCTCGAAAACGGTTATCTCACGGTAGAGGCAAAACGCCACGAAAATTGTGAGGATAAGAAAAATTACGTAAGAAAAGAGAGAAGTTATTCTTGCTCTCGCAGTTACTACGTGGGAGACGACGTTAAAGAAGAGGATATAAAAGCTAAGTACGAAAACGGCACTCTTAACGTTTTCGTTCCCAAGAAAGAAGAAAAGGTAGAAAAACGCGGAGTTATTACGATTGAGTAATTTTTACGCAAAAAGTAAACGGGTAAAACGGACAAAATCGCAAGATTGCGTTTACTTTGAACAAAGAGAAAACGCGGATAGGAGAAGATTTGCTCCTTTCCGCGCTTTTTCTTTGCACTAAAATTTCAGTTTTTGAAAAATTCTTTGTAATATTCGCCGACTTTTTTGGTAACGTCGTCCCAACTTACGTACAATTCGCGATAAGCTTTTTCGCCAGCTTCGGCAAGTTTTTCGGGTGTGGTAATCAGCTTGTAAACGCCATCCGCATAATTTTCCGCGTCGAAAGTAAAGCCGTTTTCTCCGTTCGTTACGGTAGCCGCGGTAACGGAGCCTTTTATGAACGCGCCCGCAAGCTTATGAGAAGCGGCTTCGATCTGAACAATGCTCGAAGTGTCATATAAACTTGGGAATAAAAACAGGTCGGCGGCGGAATAAAGATTCATAAGCTCCGTTTTGTCGGTGATTTGCCCCAAAAGGTTGCACTCCTCTTTAACGCCGTTCTTTTCTATGCGCTCTTCAAGCTTCTTTCGGTCGGGACCGTCACCCGCAAAAATCATCTTGAATTTTGCGCCGCGGTTTTTAAGTTCTCCCAAAACGTCCGCCGCGAAAAGTATGTTTTTCTGCTCGACAAGCCGCCCGACGAACAGCAAAAGCGGTTCGTTTTCGGGAACGCTATATTTTTTCCTCGCGATTTTTCTTTCTTCCTCGTAATTTTCCGCACGGGGGAAGGTGGTGCCGTTCGGCACGAGCCTTACTTTGCCTTTATACCCGTATTCTTTCAGCACCGCTGCGGCAGAATTCGTCATCGTCCAAACCTCGTCGGAGGCGTTAAAAACCTTCATGATGCGTCTTAGCAAAGAATTCACTATCAGCTTGCTGTTTACGTTTTTTTCAAAGTCCTTTCGATATTGAGAGTGAAAGGTGGAAATCATGGGAACGTTGCGTTTGATATGTATTTTTTTAGCGAGCATTCCTATAAAAAACGGGGAATGAACGTGGATAAGGTCTATGCGCAATTTTTTAAGCAGGTTTTTCGCTTGCCCGTCGAAAGACGGGGCGGGAATCTGGTAGTTCAACGCTTTGGAAAAAACGCTCCCTACGGCAAGCACGGGGTAAGATTTTACGTAAACCTTACCGCGGTAATCGGGAACGAGCGCAACGACGTTATAGTCCTGTTTTACAAGGTTTTCCGCATAGCTGTTCATAACGTTTACCACGCCGTCGAAAGAGGGGTAGTAGGTATCGCAAACCATAAGGACGGTTTTTTTGCCGTTCTCGTTACATTCTTTTACAAAGTTTTCCGCGTATTCCGCGTACTCTTCGGAGTTCTTTTTGAAAACGTGAGAATAATTTTCGTTCATACTAAAATAATACCACAAAACTTGAAGGTTGTAAAGAGAAAAAATATTTAAAATTCGACGAAAAATGTCTGCTTGTTAAAGAAAGCTCGCGGGGAGCCTGCCCGAATTTTCCGCAAACGAAAAAGCCCGAAGGTACGGTCTTCGGGCGGATTGCGCGGATCGCTTCGGGCTTTTATAAAAACTTTTACAAAAATTATTTAACTTTTCTTCCGAGCGAAACGTTGTCTTCCGTGCGGGAAGCAAGCTCCGCAACGGGGTTTTTCTTCGTTTCGTATCTGTAATCTTTTCCGAACTTTTTGATATGCTCTTTTATTACGAGGTGGCTCGGCATTTTTTCCGCGTTTTTAACGTTCATGTTCTGATACTTGTAAAAATTCGCGGTTTTCGGCAGTTCTTCGAGCGCGGCGTATCCGCAATCCTTTCGGGTATACCTCACGGTTTTTGCAAGAACCTCCCTTATATAAGGAATGTTTCCCTCGAAGCGGATAAGCTCGGGGAAGTCTCCGCCGCAGGTGTAAATCGCCTGCCAAGGCTTGCCTTCGTACTTGAATAAAAGCTCTGCCACGCGCCGTAAATGCCCGCACTCTTCGAGATAGCGTTTGTAAAAAATATCTTTTATATAGGCGTCCGTTTCGTCCTCGTAGCAGCTGTAATATAAATAGCACTCCGTGTATTCGTGCATAAGCCAATTTTCGAGGTCGCTGCACGTCGTGTCTATAAAAGAACCGTATTCGGTAACGTGCTGTTCTTCTATCATCGCTATTTCCGTAAACAACTTCTTTCCGCTCTCCGTCGGGTGGAAGCCCGCCACGTTCATATAATAGTTCATCGTCTGCTGTTCCGCGGCGGTGATAATGCTTGCCACAAGCTTCGTAAACGGGTCGGAAAGTTCGTTTGCGAGGTGCGCGTTTATCTCGTCGAACGGGTGGCGCGGTTCGGAAACGGTGGGGCGCGCGGGCGTAATTTCCGTATAACCGCCCGTAAGCTTTAAAGCGTCTAAGCCTTCTTCCGTTTCCAAGAGATTAGCAAATCTGTAAAGGTGGTCGAAGTCTTCGAGCAGGGCAAAGTCGAGCGCGTTTTTAAGTCTTTCGTCTTTAACGTGCTTTGCGAAAATCGCGGTCAGGTCCACGGCGAGCTGTTCGTAGCCGATCGTGGTTTCGAGAATTGTTTCGTCCGTCGGTTTGAGCGCGGAAATTATCTTCTGTTGTTGCTGTTCGTGCCGCCTTATAAGGGCTATTTCTTTTCTTAAATCGTCGTCGTTGCATCTTCTGTGAAAGCCGTGCAGAAACCACGTCTGCTCGAATTCCGCGCCGTTAAGAAGTATTATGCGCGTTTTGGTGTAAGGTGAAACCTTGTTTTTATCGTAAGGCTTGGGGAAGTATTCTTCCGCGCTCGGGAATTTATCTGCGGGCGCGGCGTTTTTTTCGGTAAAGGGATTTACTTTAATCATAATTGCTCCTTTTTTTCGGGTTGACCGATTTGTTTTATTTTTACCGTTTTAATAAAAAATATACTCGAATGGCCGTGCTTTTTTGCAGTTTGGAGGGCAAGCGAAAAGAGGGGAAAACGCTTTTTTAGGTAATGCTCGTTTTTTTTATAAATTTTTGCAAAAGTTTATAAAATCGGCTTAAAATATTTGCCAAAAAGCTTGCCGTTATGGTAGAATATACGCGTTAAAAATTCGCACCCGAGCGTTTGCTTGCGTTCGTGATCCCGAAAAAAACTTTTCTGTCGGGAAGGTAGCTTGCAGATAAGGCGCGCGGGGAGGAAAAACGGAGGACATTTTTATGGCAGTCATTACTATGAAACAGCTCCTTGAAACGGGAGTGCATTTCGGTCACCAGACGAAACGCTGGAATCCGAAGATGAAGAAGTATATCTACGGCGAGAGAAACGGTATTCATATCATCAACCTCGAACAGACGGTCGAGCTTATCGAAAACGACGCGTATCCCTTTATCGTAGATCAGGTTAAAAAGGGCAAGAGCGTACTCTTCGTCGGCACCAAGAAGCAGGCGCAGGACGCTATCCGCGAAGAAGCGGAAAGATGCGGTCAGTTCTACATTAATTCCAGATGGCTCGGCGGCACCCTTACCAACTTCAAGACCATTCGTTCCAGAATAGACAGACTTAACAAGCTCAACAATATGGAAAAGATGGGCGAGTTCGAGCTTCTTCCCAAAAAAGAAGTCATCAAACTCAAAGCGGAAAGAGATAAACTCGAAACCAACCTCGGCGGTATCAAAGAAATGAGAAGCCTCCCCGGCGTTATGTTTATCGTAGATCCCGATCAGGAAGACATCGCGGTTATGGAAGCGAGAAAACTTCACATTCCGATCGTCGCTATAACCGACACCAACTGCGATCCCGATCTTATCGACCACGTTATCCCCGGCAACGACGACGCTATCCGTGCGGTAAAGCTTATCGCTTCCGTTATTGCGGACGCCGTTATAGAGGCTAACCAAGGCGAACAGTATGAAGAAAAGGCAGAAGAAGCTCCCGCGGAAGAAACTGCGGAAGAAGCGAAAACCGAGTAATTTCTGCTTTACGGATAAAGATAAAATTATCAATCGAAGGGAGGATATAATTATTATGTTTACAGGAAGCGACGTAATCGCGCTCCGTCAAAAGACCGGCGCAGGCGTACTCGATTGTAAAAAGGCTCTTACCGAAACCAACGGCGATATGGAAAAGGCTGTGGATTACCTTCGTGAAAAAGGTATGGCTACGGCGGCAAAGAAGGCTTCCAGAATAGCTGCGGAAGGTATCGTTGCCGCAAAAATAGAAGGTAACACGGGCGTACTTGTAGAAGTAAACTGCGAAACGGACTTCGTTGCGAAGGGCGACCAGTACAAAGC
>CAKQEE010000102.1 GCA_934230055.1 uncultured Clostridia bacterium | reverse complement strand
CTCTTATTCTTCGTCTCGAAAGGAAAAATTGCGCGGTGATATTGAACGGCAAAGCCCTTTCTATCGATAACGAAGAAAACCTGCTCGGTACCACGCGCACTCTCGATAATTGCAGCGGAGAAACACGCATGGAAGATTGGCAGCCGCTTGCAAAGCCCGTGGGAAAAGTCAAGCTCGATTGCGGGGTTTGTTCTAAAAAAGGGGTTGCCGTGATAGATGACTCCGCCTCGCTTACGCTTTCCGAAAGCGGAGAGGTAAAGCCCGTTTGCGCAGACGGCACGGACGAATATATTTTCTGCTACGGAAAGGACTATGAAGAGGCCGTTAAAGCTCTCTTTTTGATAACGGGCAAGCCGCCTATGCTGCCGAGATTCGTTTTCGGCAACTGGTGGTCGCGCTTCACCGTTTATACGGACAGGGAATATCTTACCGTAATAAACAAATTCAAAGAAGAAAAAGTACCGCTCACCGTTGCCACGATAGATATGGATTGGCATTACAGCAAGAACGTAGACGAAGTTTTCGGCGTGACGGAAAAGGGCAGAAACACCGAATTTTACGGCGGTACGAACGGTTGGACGGGGTATTGCTGGAACAAGGAGCTTTTCCCCGATCCCGAAGGCTTTCTTAAAAAGTTGAAATCTTACGGCGTTAAGGTAACGTTAAATCTTCACCCCGCGGACGGCGTGCGTTGGTGGGATGATTTTTACGCGGATTTTGCCCGCTACATGGGAGTAAACCCCGAAACGGCGCAAAAAATACCCTTCGATATTGCAAGCGACAGATTTATAAACGGATATTTCGATAAGGTTATACACCCTTACGAAGAGCAGGGCGTGGATTTTTGGTGGATAGACTGGCAGCAGGGAACCACCTCTTCTATGGAAGGGCTGGATCCGCTTTGGTCGCTTAATCATTATCATTATTTAGATAACGCGCGAAATGATGGCAAGGGCGTTATACTTTCTCGGTATGCGGGGATAGGCTCGCACAGATACCCGCTCGGATTTTCGGGAGACACGCAGGTCACTTACGAAACGCTTTCTTATCTTCCGTACTTCACGGCGACGGCTACGAACGCGGGGTATACTTGGTGGAGTCACGATATAGGCGGGCATATGCACGGCAAAACGGATGGCGAATTATACGTTCGTCAAATTCAGTTCGGCACGTTCAGCCCCGTTTTGAGGCTTCATTGCAGCGACGAAAAAACGCTTACCAAAGAACCTTGGTATTATACGGGCGGCGCGTGCGAGATTGCGGAAAAGTTTTTAAGGTTCCGTCATTCGCTTATTCCTTACCTGTATACCGCAAACAAGCGCACCGCGGATAACGGCGAAGCTCTTATAAAGCCGCTTTACTACCTGTATCCCGAAAGCGAAAAGGCTTACGAATATAAAAACGAATATTATTTCGGCGATTTGTTGGTCGCGTCCGTCACCGAGCCGAGAGAAAACGACGGTTTTGCGCGCGTTAAGGTATGGCTTCCCGAGGGCAAGTTTACCGATATTTTCACGGGGGACGAATACGAGATTTCCGCGGGAGGCGAGGAACGCGTTTTATTGAGAACTCTCGATTCTATCCCCGCACTTGCAAAAGCGGGTACGATATTGCCTATTTCCGCGGACGAAGGCAACGGCTGCGACGAGCCGAAAAACCTTGCGGTAAAGGTTTATAGCGGCGCGGACGGAGAATACAAGCTGTTCGAGGACGGCGCGGGCGAATACATAACGGACTTTAAGCTTTTATATAAAGAGTGCGAAAGCACCCTTTTAATCGGCGGCAATGGAGAAGAGAAAACCGTTCCGGAAAACCGCCGCATTGCGGTAACTTTCTGCGGGATAAGAAAGGCGGAAACGAGTTTTTACGTAAACGGCGAAATAGTAAACGCGGAACCCGATTACGACGAGGAAATTACCTTCCGCTTCGATTACGAGTGCGGTAAAGAATATAGACTTACGGTAAAAGACAAAGAAAGCGAATTCGATAAGCTTATCGGCAGGGCGCGCAGAGTTCTGCTTTTTGCGGAAGAAAAGGTTTACGATAAATGCCTTGCGCTCGAAAGGATTGAAAAAGCGCGTACGGAAGAGGAGTACCTGCTTGCGGTAAAAGAATGCGGCCTTTCGGACTGCACGAAAAAAAGACTTACGGAAACTATAAAAAATGAAAGATAAGGTTATACGCGAACTTAAAAGCGAAAAAATAAACGAATATCGTCCGCTTCCGTTTTGGAGCTGGAACGACGATTTGCAAGAGGAAAAACTCGTAAAGCAAATAGAAAGAATGAAAAATTCCGGTTGCGGCGGCTATTTTATGCACGCGCGCGGCGGGCTTAAAACGGAATACATGGGCGACAAGTGGTTTTCTTGCATAAAGGCGTGCGCCGAGGCGGGAAAACGGCTCGGTATGCAAAGCTGGGCGTACGACGAAAACGGTTGGCCGAGCGGCTTTGCGGGCGGTAAGCTTTTGGTAAACTAAGAGTACCGCGATCGTTTTCTTACGAGAGAAAAGGGCGATTTCGATAAAAAGGCGTACGCTTCTTTTCTGATTACCGAAAACGAGCTGATTTTCGTCCGCGACGAAAGTGAAGCCGAACGCGCGAAAGGAAGCCTTGCGAACAACGCGGAATTTTTGAACGTTTACCTCAACGTTTCCGCTTCCACCGCGGATATTCTTAACGAAAAGGTGGTAAAAAAGTTTTTGGAATATACTCACGAAGAGTATAAAAAGCGGCTCGGTAAGAGTTTTGCCGAGGATATTAAGGGCTTTTTTACCGACGAACCGCAATATTATATGAACGGTCAGCCGTATTCTACGGAATTAGAGAGATATTTTAAGGAAAAATACGGCGAGGACGTGAAAGAAAGAATAGGGTTATTGTACGAAGAAAAAGAGGGCTACCGCGAATTCAGGTATAAATTCTGGTCAGCCATGCACGAGCTTATGCTTTCCTCTTATGGAAAGCAGGTTTATAAGTGGTGCGAAGATAACGGCGTTATGCTCACGGGGCATTATCTTGAAGAAAGTTCGTTATTCGGGCAGATGATGTGTTGCGCGGGGATAACCTCTTTTTACGAGTACGAGCATATGATAGGCATAGACTGGCTGGGGAGAAGAACGGACACGCCCGTAACGCCGCGGCAGGCCTCTTCCGTGGCGCGGCAGCTCGGCAGAAAAAAGGTGATCGGCGAAATTTACGCCATGTGCGGGTGGGACGTTACCCCGAGGGAGCTTAAAACCATAACGGAATGGCTGTTCGTATACGGCGTGAACGTTATTTGTCAGCACCTCGTGCCGTATTCCGAACACGGGCAGAGAAAGCGTGATTACCCCGCGCATTATTCGGAATATAATCCATGGGTGAAAAAGGATTTTAAGAGCTTTAACGATTACTTCGCGCGGCTCGGCTATCTCCTCGGTGAGAGCGAAGAGATAGTTTCGGTAGGTCTGTTTTCGCCCGTGTCGAGTATGTATTTCGATTATAAGCAGGGCGTTCCCAAAACTTACGACGCGGACAGAAGCTATCTCGAAATCGCGTTAAAGCTCGGAAAAGCGAACGTGCCGTTCCACATTTTAGACGAAAAAATTATGGAAGGTCACGGCAGAGTAGAGGGAAAAGAACTCGTAGTGGGAAATTGCCGCTATAAGTTTGTGATTTTGCCGAAAACCTTAACGCTTTCGGATTTTTCCGCAAAGATTTTAGAGGAGTTTTACGCCGCGGGCGGCAAAATTTTGTTCGTAGAGGGCGTTCCCGAATATTTGAAGTGGGAAAAGCACGACTACGCGATGAAAAGCAATATTTCCTTTGAAGAGATAGCCCTTGCACAACCTTATAGAATCGGCGACGCGAACACCGAAATCGCTTCTACTCTTCGGCGCACGAAGGAAGGCAAGGAATTTATTTTCGCAACCAACGTTTCGCTCGAAAAGAGCTACACGGCGGAATTTTCCGGGAAATTTAAGGGCTTTATAAAGCTCGACCTCGAAACGCTTAAAACGGAAAAAGTCGGCACGCGCCTTAACTTTAACGCAGGCGACTCTTACGTGTTGTTTTTATCGGAAGAGCGGGCGGAAGAAAAAGAGGAAAAAAGGAAACTCGTTTTATCGGGCGAGTTCGGCATAGAAAACTCTTCCGAAAATTATATGCTTCTCGATAAGCCGAGATATTCCGAAAACGGCTTTGATTACGGCGAAAGAACGCGTTATATGGGCATTTTCGAGGAGCTTCTTAACAAAAGGTATAACGGAAAGCTGTATCTTAAATACGAATTCGAGGTAAAGGCTTTGCCCGCCGTAATGAAATTCGGGTATGAAGATATGAACGTCGAAGCCCTTGAAATAAACGGCGCGGCGGCAGATAACGCGGTTTTCGACGAAACGGAAGAGCGTTACTACTCAGATATAACCGACAAGGTGAAAATCGGCACGAACGAAGCCGTTTTAAAAATTAACTTTTACGAGAGCGAAAGAACCTATTACGCGCTTTTCGGCGAGGGCGTTACGGAAACGCTAAAAAACTGCATCGCATACGAAACCACCGTGGAAGCGTGCCTCTTGAAAGGCGAGTTCGGCGTTTATTCATCGGGCGGCTTTACGAAGGGAACGCAAAAGAACGTTCTTATCGCAAAAGACGACTTTTTCGTGGGGGAACCCTCGAAAAAAGTAACGAACACCGTTAAAGAGGGCTACCCGTTCTTTGCGGGCAATATGACCTTCGTTAAAGAATTCGAGTGGGACGGCGGCGACTGTATTCTCGATTTAAGCGGCAGATATTCGCTGTGCTACCTTGAAATAAACGGAAAAGCGGTGCCGAAGTCTTATTTCGGCAAGTCTGCGGATATATCGGAGTTTGTTAAAAAGGGCAAAAACAGGGCTAAAATAACCCTATATGCTTCTAACCGCAATCTTTTAGGTCCGCA
>CAKQEE010000101.1 GCA_934230055.1 uncultured Clostridia bacterium | reverse complement strand
GTGAAGCCCGAAAGGAAGTAGTACTGCGTCTGTTCGGGGGTAAGAACGGATACGGGAGGAAGCACGCCGAACGCGTCCGCCGAAAGGAATATAACGTTCTTTGCCGCGGGAGCAGCGGATATAGGACGAACGATGTTGTTGATATGGTCTATCGGATAGGAAACACGGGTATTCTCCGTAACGCTCTTATCCGCAAAATCTATCTTGCCGTCCTTATCGAGGGTAACGTTTTCGAGAAGAGCGTCTCTTCTGATAGCGTTATAAATGTCGGGTTCGGATTCTTTATCGAGGTTGATAACCTTTGCGTAGCAGCCGCCCTCGAAGTTGAACACGCCGTTATCGTCCCAGCCGTGCTCGTCGTCGCCGATGAGAAGTCTCTTCGGGTCGGTGGAAAGGGTGGTTTTGCCCGTTCCGGAAAGGCCGAAGAAGATTGCGGTGTTCTTGCCTTCCATATCGGTATTTGCGGAGCAGTGCATAGAAGCAATGCCTTTAAGCGGGAGGTAGTAGTTCATCATAGAGAACATACCTTTTTTCATTTCGCCGCCGTACCAGGTATTTACGATAACCTGTTCACGGCTGGTAATGTTGAACATAACCGCGGTTTCGCTGTTAAGTCCGAGTTCTTTATAGTTTTCTACTTTTGCCTTGGAAGCGTTGTAAACCACGAAATCGGGCTCGAAATTTTCAAGCTCTTCGGCCGTGGGTTTAATGAACATATTCGTAACGAAATGCGCCTGCCATGCAACTTCCACTATAAAGCGGATAGCCATACGCGTATCTTTGTTCGCTCCGCAGAAAGCGTCTACAACGAAAAGACGCTTGTCGGAAAGTTCTTTTATAGCGATGCCTTTAACCGCCTTCCACGCCTCTTCGGTGGCGGGGTGGTTGTCGTTTTTATAACCCTCGGAAGTCCACCAGACGGTGTTTTCGGAATTTTCGTCTTTTACGATAAACTTGTCTTTGGGCGAACGACCGGTATAAATACCCGTCATAACGTTGACCGCGCCAAGCTCGCTGACCTGTCCCTTTTCGTATCCTTCGAGTTCGGGTTTGGTTTCTTCTGCGAAAAGCATTTCGTAAGAAGGGTTGTAAACGATTTCGGTCGTACCCGTAATGCCGTACTTGCTTAAATCAATTTTCTTCATAACATACCTCTCTATGTTTTTTTGACCGACTTGTGCGGTCGATATAGCGAATTTATCGGTTGTGCTTTTTAATTCCGCAAGTGAAACGCCACGTAAAGCTTTTTCCGCTTTTTCGGAATTTCGCCAACCTTTCACAAATACTATTATACATTATTTTTTAAAAAAGGAAAAGCGGTTTTTACCTTTTTTTCGATAATTTTTTGAAAATATTTTTCGGCAGGCGGAACCTTAAAGAAAAAACCTCGTTTTTAACCGAAAACTGCGGGCCTTTCCACGAAAAAAACTTTCGGAAGAAAGCTTTTCGCTCTCTCCCGAAAGTTTTGACAAACGTTATTTATTTCGCGCTTATTTTACACTCAAAACGGTTTTTGCCTTTACAAGCCTTTTTCCGTACTTTGATTTTAATTTTTTATAAGCCGCGTTCCGCTTTTTCACGCTTTCGTATACGCCGAAAGTCGCGGAACCGCTCCCCGTCATCGCAGCCGCCCCGCACGCGGAAAGCTCCGAAAGATTTTCCCCTATTTCCGGCAAAATCTCCGCCGCAGCGGGATATAAATCGTTTTTAAGAAGCTTTGCAAGCTCTTTTTCGTCTCCGCAACGCAACACGCGCGCGGCTTTCTCGGTAACGGACGCGCATTTAACGCCAAGCTCGTCGTACCGTTTATAACATTCCGAAGAAGAAACGCCCTCTTTTCCCGCGATAATCAGGTAAAAAAACTTTTTCCGTTCCGCAAGCCTTTCAATCTTTTCACCCCTGCCCGAAAGCACCGCGTAACCGCCTTTAAGCATATAAGCCGTGTCGCTTCCGAGAAGGTTCGCGATATTAACAAGCTCCGCTTCTATGTCTTTTTCCGTTTTTCCGCCGCCGATAAGCTCTTTTCGGCGCAGTTCTTTTAAACATAAAAGCGCGCCCGCCGCGTCTGCGGAAGAGCCGCCAAGCCCCCCTCCCGCGGGGATTCCCCTCTTAACGGTTATATCCGCCCCGCGCCCGCCGAAGCTTTTTATAAACAACTCGGCGGCTTTTTTCGCGTGGCTGTTTTCGCCCGCAACCCCGCAAGGCAACCCCGTAAAAGTTACGGTAACTTTATCGTCCGTTCTGTTTTTTGCACAAATCTTATCGAAAATATTTACGGAGGTTACGAGCGACAAAAGCTCGTGATACCCGCCTTTTATCCCCGTAATATCGAGGGTAAGATTTATTTTCGCGGGGATTCTGACTATTTTTTTCATTTGTGAAACCTTGAAATTATTTTTGCCTGTAAACCACTATGCGTTCTTCGCCCGTCAGCGGAAATTGCAGTTCTTTATTCGTCGCCGCAAGATTTTCGGGCGCAACGTTAAGTCTTTTTGCGAGCGACCAAAGCTCTTCTCCCTTAACGGGAATATAAACGCTTATCGCGGAGTCGCACTCCGTTTTTTCACCGACCGATTGCGCAGAGCTGATGCAGGTTATTTTATAACGCTTTCTCGGGTAAATCGTAAACACCAGTTCCGCTTCCACGTCCGCTTCCGTAAGGGAAACCTCTCTCATTGCGGCGCGGGTTGCGCAAACGGCTATATCGTATTCCTCGTCGTCGCCGAGCGGACATTCGAGAGAAACTTCGAAAGGCACTTCCGCTTTTCTCGAAAAAATTCTTCCGTCTTCGTCTTTGAAAATACCGTTCGCGGAAAGAACCCCCGTTACCTTTATAATACCTTCCGAAAAGGTGCTTTCGGTAACTTCCGCGCTTTCTCCGCACGCGGCGAAAACGTATGAACGGGCGGGTATTTCCTCTATATTCGCCCTTCCGCCGGCGCGGGCGGAAACGCTTCTCGCTTCGCGCTCCGAATATCCGCACTCTTCTTCTTTTTTCAGGTCGAGTTCTTCCGTAAGGCTGAATGCGTCCTCGGCGATTTCCCGTTTTTCCTCCGAAAAAGCTTCGCCTGACGCCTTTAACGAGAGCGAACACAGCACGGAAGAAACCTCTCTTTCTTCGTCTACGCTTATTTCCGTTTTAAGCGAACGCACCTGCACTCGCGCCGTGGCGAAAAATGCGGGCATAGCGTCTTCGCACTCTATTTCTATACGGAACGGTATGGTTCTATTTTCTCTTATTATATCTTTTTTATCGCCGGATTGCAAGAATATGAGCGAAATATAAGCCTCGCCGTCCGCTATAACGCTGCCAACCCCGCATTGCACGGCGGTAACGACCGCTTCCGCGCGGTGTTCTATCACCTCGTCTGCACGGTAATTCAGCTCGAATTCTTCTTCCGCGGCGTACGATGTCTCCCTTATTCCGTAACTTTTGATATAAGAAGCCTCTCGCTTTTCCGCTATCAGCTCGCTGCCGCCCGTCAGCGCGGAAACGCTTTCGCACTCGAAAATTTCCGCCGTTACCGCAACGGAAGCGGTAACCGCAAGCTTAACGCCCGAAAGCGAAGCTTCCGTTTTTACTACCTCCGAAGTAAGGCGCGCGCGTGAGGTTTCGGTTATTTTTTCGCTTTCCGCCGCGCCCGTAAATTCCGCGCCGCACTCGCATTTTTCCACACGCCCTTCCGCGTTTTCGTAGCAAACGAAAAAGGTTATCGTTCCGCCGTAGCCGAGCTTACCCGCGGAGGGGCTTGCTCCCGAAACGTTCACGCAGGCGGAAACGTTTATAATTCTTGCAACCGACTCCGCCGGAACGTCCGTCCTGCATTCTACTTTAATACGGTCCGTCACCGTTCCCTTTCTCGTGCAAAAGTTTATTTTTTCAAACACAGGTTCAAATGGCATAATATCCTCCTTCGCCGTGAATACTTTGTTTATTTAAAATATATAACCCGCGGCAAGGTTTTATGACAACGCCGCGCGAAAAGAAAAATATAACCCCGCGAATAAAGTCGCCCACTCCTTTTGCGCTTGACTTTTGTTTTCCGCAGGGTGTACAATGTACTCCTAAAAGAAGAAATTTTCGGGAGGAATTATTTATGTTTGAAGGCAAAAGATTAGAAAATTTTTGCGAACTCGCCCTTAAAATAGGCGTTAATCTGCAAAAAGATCAGGGGCTTTTAATCGTCTGCCCCGTGGAAAAGCGCGAAGTGGCTCACGAGCTGGCGAAAAAGGCTTACGAATACGGCGCGAAGATAGTCCGCGTGAATTGGCAGGACGAAGCTTTGGCTAAAATCAACTATCTCGGCGCGGGAAAAGAAGCTCTTGCGGATGTTCCGAAGTGGCAGGTTGCGGAAAAGAACGACCTTGTGGAAAGAGGTTTTTGTTATATCGCGATAGACGCGGACGATCCCTCCGCTTTTAAGGACGTTCCCGCAGAAAAACTTTCCTTTGTCGCGAGGGCGAAAAGCAAAGCTTTCAAAAATTATTCGGACGCGGTTATGAGTAACGCCATTCGCTGGTGCGTGGTTTCCGTTCCTACCGAAGCTTGGGCAAAACAGGTTTTCCCGAATTCGGAGAACGCGGAAGGCGAACTTACCGAAGCGATCGCCGCGACGATGCGCTTAAACTACGAAAACCCCGTTTCCGAATGGGAAAAGCATATAGCTCGGTTAGACGCGAGAGCGCAATTTCTCAACTCTCACGATTTCGAGTATCTGCACTTTGAAAATTCGCTCGGCACAGACCTTTACGTAGGGCTTGCGGAAGGACACGAATGGCTTTCCGCAAAGGAAGCGGCAAAAGACGGCGTTCCGTTCGTTGCGAATATGCCGACGGAAGAGGTTTTCACCGCGCCGCACAGACTTAAAACGGAAGGCGTGGTAAAGTCCGCGCTTCCCCTTTCCTACAACGGGCAGATAGTGGATAAATTCTCTATTAAGTTCAAAAAAGGCAAAGTCGTTGATTTTTATGCGGAAAAGGGCTACG
>CAKQEE010000100.1 GCA_934230055.1 uncultured Clostridia bacterium | reverse complement strand
ACGAACTTACGGGCGAACAAAAATACCTCGATTTTTCGGAATATATCATAAGTACGGGTTTTTCTAAAGATCAGGATATAATAAGCCTTTGCAAAACCAAGGAAAAACGCCCTTTTGAATTTAATTACACCAAAGCCTACGAAATGATGAGTTGCTTCGAAGGGCTTCTGGAATATTATAAGGTGAAAGGCGACGAAGAGGACTTAAAAGCGGTAGTCAATTTTGTCGATATGGTTTTGGATAGCGATTACACGATAATAGGTTGCTCGGGCTGCACGCACGAACTTTTCGATAATTCTTCGGTTAAGCAGACGAATTATTCCGAGGGCGTTATGCAGGAGACGTGCGTTACCGTAACGCTTATGAAACTCTGCGCGAGGCTTCTTATGATAACGGGCGATTCGAAATACGCGGACGTAATCGAAAGGTCGGGTTATAACGCCCTTTTCGGTTCGGTAAATAGTGAAAATCAGACGATGAAACGTACTTTAGGCATCGTCTGGGAAGGAAAAGAAGCAATAGCCGTTCCGCACGAAGCGTTTCCGTTCGACAGTTACAGCCCACTTTGTTTAGGTCAAAGGGCAAGAAAGATCGGCGGGTTCAGGGTTATGGAAAACGGCAGATCTTACGGTTGCTGCGCGGCTATCGGCGGCGCGGGAACCGCTCTTTTCGGGCTTGTCGCCGTAGCGAAAGGCGAAAACGGATATTTTATCAATCTTTATAACGAGGGCGTTTACTCGGATAAATCGTCGGGAGTTAAAATTTCCGTAAAGGCGAATCTCTATAAAAAAGGCGAAGCGAAAATTGCGGTGAAAACGAGCGGCGAAACGACGCTTTTCCTGCGTATTCCGAAATGGGCGAAAAATTTCTCGGTGTCGGCAGACGGTAAAGAAACAACGTTTACCGAAGAAAAGGGCTATGCCGTCGTCAAGGTTAAAAACGGCGATAAAATAGTCGTTTCGATGCCGATGAAAGTCGAAAGAATCGTTTTAAACGGAAAGGTCGGATTTGAAAGAGGTCCCGTCGCGCTCGCGAGAGACGAGAGGTTCGGCGAAGATCTGAAAAAACCCGTCGCAGTACATAAAAAATCGGGCGGAGCGATTTCCAGACTCGTTAAAAACGATAAGTTCTACACTAACGAGACGGTAAAGGTAAAAACGAAAGACGGCGAAATAACCCTTTGCGATTATTCGTCCGCAGGTAAGAATTACGACAGCGAAAAATGCAATATGGCTGTCTGGAACGAAATCGGATAAAGGAAAACAATGAAAATCGTTGCCGTACAAATAGATCTCGGAAGACAAAAAGAGAAAATCGAGTTTATAAAAAGTTTCGTGGATAACGCCGAAAAGTGGGGCTATAACACGATTATTCTGTATTTAGAGTGTTCAATAAGAACAAAAGTCACGCCTTTTTTCGACGAGGACGACACTTATTCGATGACCGAAATCAAGGAGATAGCGGATTATATAGAGGGTAAAGGGCTGCTCGCAATTCCCGCGTTCGAGAACTTTTATCATATCGAAAAATTATTGCAATACAAAGAAGCCGCGAGTCTTTCCGAATTTAAAGACGAGAGGACGGAAGGCAGAGGCTGGTCGCCCGAACGGTTTAAACGCGGTTCGGTCGGCTGTACGTCAAACCCCGATTTCAATAAATTCTTCGACGAGTACATCACGGAAGTATGTTCGGCGTTTTCGGGCGAATACGTTCACATGGGGCTTGACGAAGTGTTCGAGTTTGCCGAGTGTCCGAGATGCAAGGCGCGCCTTAAAGCGGGCGAGACGAAAAAGGATATATTTTTCTCGCAGGTCATGCACGATTACGAACTTGCGAAAAGCATGGGGAAAACCATGCTTATGTGGGACGACTTTTTCGAGTATTACGACATAGTAGCCGACCTTCCGAGAGATATAATCCTGTGCCATTGGAATTACGGATTTATCGGTTCGGAGACCAAAGGTCACTGGACTAACAGAGTGAGAAAAGACTGGCTTTCTATCTATGACCGCTTAGGTTTTGATTATATTTTTTGCGCCTACGGAAGCAATGCTTCTTCCACTTACAATGTTGACACTTTAACCGATTACGCGTTGAAACATAAGCCGATAGGCGCGATTCTTACGATATGGGAGAGGGCGGCGAGTTTCTATAACGGAATTTACCCCCTTATAGCCCTTTGCGGAAAACTCTGGAACGGGCAAATTTGTAACTTCGACGATAAAGTCAAGGTATACGAAGAAGTAATCGGCGACAGAGAAACCGCCGAAATTCTTTTAACAACGCAGGTTCTTACCTCATGCCTTATCGGAACGAATATAGGCGTTAAAGCCGAGGACGATAATTTCGTAAAACAGCTTTACAAAAACGTTTTGAAAGATTTTACGGATAAATTACGGGGCGTTCTTGCGGATGAGAAGCGCATTAGCGGCAAAAAACGCGATATTTTACTCGATATTTATGATTTTTCGCTTGATAAATACCTTATATATATGATAAACTCTATGGGGTATAAAGTTTTCGACGAGCACGAAAAGGAAAACTTCGGAAACGGAATCGCCGATTTTTCGGAGGTTTTCGCCACGCTCGACGAAGCGGAAAAGGGTTTTGAAGAAATCAATGAAAACGTCGATTATCTGTGGAAAAAGTACCGCGACGGAATAAAGAGTTCGGGCGGACTTACGGAAGCGGAAAAGGAGCGCAGAAAAGCACTTGTTTCAAACGTAAAACAGTCGATAGAGGCAAACAGGGGCTGCGGAATTTTGTATCTCGATACAGTAACGCCCGACGGTTTCGGTTCGCCGAAAATGAAGATTATCGTTAAATATGCGGGCGAAAACGCCGAAAGCGAATTGTATTTCGGAGGCGTTAAACCCGAAGCTGTCACGTTTGACTTGGGCGGTGTTACTACAATTCGTTTCGCTATGAAAAATAAACCCGTCGAATACGTTGTATTAGAGAGTTTCGGTGAAGATTCGATTTTCGTTTCCAACGTAAGGTTGCTTTTCGGCGGCGTGAAATATTCCGTTTGCAACGTTCAAAAGACGGGCGGAAAAGTTATAAACGAGCAGAATATCGCAAAATGCGACACGACTTTTGCCGAACTCGGCGAAAGCAGCGGAATAAAGCATCTTGACGACGTTTCGCTTGCGAAAATACCGAACGGAGTAAAGTTGTGTTTCGATAAAATAGTTTAATATGAAAAATTTAGAATTTAATTCCGTTTTAATCGGGAAAAGGTATCCTGAAGGGCTTTGTCTGCCCGATTATTTAAGAGAAAACGGAAAGTTTTCCCGTGAAAAAACTTTAAGCGAAATCGTTCGGGAAGAATACGGCGAAATCGACGAAAAAGGCGTTAAAATAAGCGTAAAGGACGTTACGGACGAGAAGTTCGACGGCGATTACGGCTATTTTTTCTGCAACAAAGCGAAGCATACCGCTTTGGAGTTTACTCTTGAAAAGGGCGGTAAAACCGCTGTTTTTGTGGCGGACGTGTTCGTTCCGACGAAAATAAGGTCGTATGATTTCGTCATTCACGTCGATTTTATGAAGTATCTTCCGACAAAATATTGCCCCGTCGAGGAACTTATGGACGGAGGGATTGCGGTCGCTCATCTTTACTATAAGGAAATATCTACCGACGACGGCGATTTTTCTACGGGAATCGCGCCGCTTTTTTGCGACCGTTCGGACAAGTATTCCGCAGGGAAGTTGTCGCTTTGGGCATACGCCGCGAAGGTGGTCGGGGAGTATCTTATAAACGAAGGATATACAGTTAAAGAAAAACTGTACGTTGCGGGGCATTCGAGGCTCGGCAAAACCGCGCTTTTAGCCGCGGCGAAGTACGATATTTTTGCAGGCTGTATGGTAAACTGCTCGGGTTGCTCGGGCGCGGCGATTTCCCGTGATAAGCACGGCGAAACAATCAAGGTAATCACGGACGTTTTTCCGTTCTGGTTTACTCCGAACTTCAAAAAATACGCAGAAAAAGAGTACGAAATGCCTTTCGATCAGCATTATTTAATGGCTTCTGTCTCGCCGAGAAAGGTTTTTGTCGTTGCGGCGAGCGAGGACGATTGGGCTGATACCGACGCGCAGTATTTATGCGCGGAAGCGGCGAGCGAAGCGTACAAGGAACAAGGATTAACGGGTTTAAAGCATGCGGACAAGCCGCTTGAAGTCGGCGAGAAGAATATGGACGGCGAAATCGCGTTTTTTATCCGCGACGGCGTACATTTTTTCAGCCGCGAGGACTGGGCGTTTTATATTGAGTGTTTATCAAACCGCTAAAACCGTATAAAGGCAGAATGGTTGGAGAAGTTAAATCTTGTTAAAAGGAATTTTAAAAATCGTATCCCCGAACTCATTAAAACTCTTTGCAAAACGGGACACGGCGACGAAATAGATATAGCGAACGGAAGTTTTCCTTCCGCTAATTTAGGAGGGAGAATTATCCGCCCGGACGGGATAAGCAAGATGAAGATTCTCGACGCGGCGATGCCTTTAAGTCCGCTCGATACATATTACGATCCGAATATGATTTTAATGCGTCTTATGACTTGCGACGAAGGGAAAATCAATTCTGTTATATGGGACGAGTATGAAAAAACGCGCGGGTCGCAGATAAAAATGTAAAAATCGGAAACATAGACAGGTTTGAGTTTTAATAACGCGCTAAAAATGCATACGCCGTTATTGCTATGGACGAAGAAGCGGGGAATAAAAACGTAATTTTGAGAAAAGGCGTTATTGCATACAAGAGGGCTACAATATGAAGCTTACGTTTCGCTGGTACGGGGAAAAAGATTGTATTCCCCTGAATTACATAAAGCAAATACAGGGAATGACGGGGGTAGTAACGGCAGTATACGATACTCCCGTCGGCGAAGTGTGGGAGCTTGACAAGCTTTTAAGGTTAAAGCAAGTCGCGAACGCCGCGGGGCTAAAAATGGAAGTGATAGAAAGCGTTCCCGTACACGAGGACATAAAGCTCGGCAAGCCCACCCGCGACAGACTCATAGAAA
>CAKQEE010000099.1 GCA_934230055.1 uncultured Clostridia bacterium | reverse complement strand
GCTACCCCCGGTCTTAAATTCACGGCAGAAATTACCGATTACGACGCTTCTTACGATTACGGAATGACGATAATCCCCGCCGAATGGCTTAAAGTTCTTACTTTTAACGACAACTATATAGAAGTTCTCGACGAGAACGTCGGAAGAGGTAATTACGCCTTGGGAAGTTGCACGCCCTATCAAAAGGACGGCAAATGGTACCTTTCTCTCTCTTTGGTAAATATTTTACGGCAGAATTTTACGAGAGATTTTATAGGTATAGCTTTCGTAACGAACGGAACGAATTATAAGTATGCGAGTTTTACCGATTACGACAACGCGAGAAGCATTTCTTACGTTGCGGAAATGGCTATAAAAAACGATAAAAATCTTACGAGCGAAGAAATATCCGTGTTAAGCGGTTTCGTAAACGCAGATCCAGAGCTTAACGTTTCCGCAAAAGAATATATTTATTATTCTTCGGAAACGGGTGCTTATACCGCAAGCGAATTGTCCTTCGGCGGAAGCGCGGAGTATGAGGAAGATAATTACGCGCTCGCGTTTAACGTGAACACCATCGACGCCGATTCCGGTAAAATGAGCTACGTTTCCGTTACGGCTTTTGAAAACCTTACCGAAATATCTTTTAAGGCAAAGGTAGACGCAACCAAAATAAGAAGCTATTCCGATACCGACGGTTGGTTTTCGCAGGACGGAAACGGCACGGTTTCTTGGTGGGGATTAAATGTTTTCGGAGATATTGCTTCCGCCGATATTTACACTAATATGCTCGGCGTTCCTCAAAACACAACCGATAACGAATGGGCGGAATTCAAATACGTTATAAACGGCAACAAATGTAACGTAACGCAAATTCTTGCGGACGGCACTACGATAACCGCGGAAAAGACCATCGGAACGACGGCAGGCAGTTATTACGTCGGTATTATAGGCGCGAAAGGCGAAATGACCGCGCCGATATATTTCGACGATTTCAAAGTAGTGGCAAACGGCATCTCCTATACGGACGATTTTAACGACGCAAGCGCAGAGGGGGTATTTACCAAAAGAGATAACGCTGATATTGTCGCAGAGAAAATTTCGGAAGGCAGCCTCGGTATTAAATCCGCGCCTGCTGCAAAAGCAAAGGTGGTGGTAAGCGAAAGGATAAAAGGCGATAGACCTCTCGTTTCCAAAAACACGTACAGCAATATAACGAGCGTTGAATATGATATATTCTATTCTTCCGATTTCGCTCCCGACTGGGCGGGCTTCTTTATGTTGCCGTCTTATGCCGATATTTATAGTTTTGCCGCCTACAATTATTACTATTTGGACGCGTGGGTACAGAAAGGTTATAACTATCACGTAACTTATACGGTAAGCGGAACGGAAGTTTCCATAAACTGTGTTTCTTCCGACGGGGGAAGAGCGTACACCGCGACCAAAACGCTTACCTCTGTCGAGAACAACTATCTCGCGTTTTTCAGCGAAGCGAAGAATCAAGCGAATACCGGCAGTTATACGATAAGCAATTTCAAAGTAGTTGCGGACGGTATTACTTACGAAAGCGCGGAAGAATTGTTCGATTGTACAAATACGGAAATTAAAAAGGGTGCGGCAGACGAAAGATATTCGTTTGAAAACTTGCTTGCCGGCGGCGGCATTGCCGAATATCTTAAAAACGGCGGATACGCTTCCATTTGCGGCAAGACCGTAAACCTTACCGATCTTCCGGAATCGACTCTCGCGCTCGAAGGTTCCGTTTCCTATACCGTAAGCGGAAACAAAGAATTCGCGATAGTTTTAGGCGGGACCTCGGCTTCTCCCGACTATCTGTTCGTAAATGAGAACGGCGTATCTTTTTATAACGACACCGTTAAATCGGGCGTTACGCTTAACCAGCCGCAAGGCAAAAACGTTTTGTATTTCAGTCTTACCAAAAGCGGCAGACTTCTCGTTAAACTCAACGACGGCGAATATAAGGGACTCGGAAACGTAACCGAAGTTTCCGGACTTAAAATCGTCGGTCTCGGCGGCGACGGCACTGTCTTATTCGATACCATAGATACGGACGTTTATTACGCAACGGTGAGGGGCGGCGTTACCCGCACTTACGACTACGCCGATTTCGACGGAACGAACGACGTTTACGAAGGCATAAGAATTTTCGGTTCTTCCGTGCAAAAGGAAGATAGTAACGGCGTTCTTAAAATAGATCCGCTTACTATGGTCGGCGGCGACGGCAATAAAATAGCTCTTGCTACAAGCGCGGCTTACGAAAACGTTACGGAAATAACTTTTGATATGAAAGTTCCTTCCACGTTGAGCAACGCCGGCAAATGGCAGGGTTTTGCTTTGGCAAACTCCGTAGGCGACGCGTACGCTTGGATTGATAACGGATTTTCTCTCGCTATCGACGCCGTAGAAAAAGGCGAGTGGTATTCGTATAAAATAATCGTAAGCGGAACGAGCGCAAACGTTTATTACGCAAAAACGGGCGAGGACTTCGGAGATAGCAAAAAAACTTTTACCGTTCCGAGCGGCGCGAAATATTTCTTCGTGTGTTATAATCCGGGCGACGGCAATTATAATGCGACCGATATTTACGAATTCGATAACTTCGTTATAAAAACCGCCGCGAACGCTTATACGGACGATTTTAACGACGGAACAAGCAAATATCTTACCGCAAGCAAATCCGCGGGCGAATTCAAGTTTGAAACAGGCAGTTCCGCGCTCGTCATAGGCGCAAGCACAAGCACGGTAACTAACAAAGTCCTTGCGGTAAACGGTCTTGCCGTCGGCGGAGACGACAGAATCGCTTTCAAAACCAAAGACGCTTACGATAATATAACCGAAATAACTTTCGACGCGCAGGCTACCGCCGATTATAATATCGACTGGTGGGGAATAGGCGTAGGAACGGGTTTAAGCGCGTATGATTTCAAACAAAGTCTTCAACTGACGACCGGAAAATGGTATTCCTATAAAATAGCGATAAACGGAACTTCCGCCGTCTACTCCTATGCGGAACTCGGTAGCGAAAGCTATATCGAACTCGGCACGAAAGAAAACGTTCTGTCTGCAACGGACGGCAATTACGTATACCTGTGTTTCGAGCCGAGCGGAAAGTTGCCCGATAAGAATATTTTGCTTTTCGATAATTTCAGAATTGCTACGGCAAGCGGAATTTATACGGAAGACTTTACGGATGGCGCGACCGCGGGACTTTTTGAAAAAGGAAGCTCCGCACAGAGAGAGCTTTCCGTTGAGGAAATCGGAACGGACATAGTTTCCGCACTCGAAGGCGGCAACGTCGGAAGCCTTATAAACGATCTCGGAAACTATTTTTACGGCGCGGATTTCGTTACGGAAGGTCTCGGCGACAATCAGAACGTGTTGTTCGGCAGCATCGCTTACGAAATCACGGGAGATAAAAAGTTTGCCGTTATTCTCGGTGAAAACGCTTCGACTCAAAGCGCGGATTTCCTGCTTGTCACAAGCAACGCCGTATCTTTCTACAAAGTGAGCGGCGGGAAAAGCGTTCTCGTTAAAACGATAGATTCCGCGGCGAGCGCAAAACTCTCCGTTTATCTTACCAAAAAAGGCAAGCTCGTAGTAAATAACGGCGGTGCCAACGTGGTTATGGGTACGGTAGATAATCTTAAATCTCTTAAAGTTGCCGATTTATTCGGCAGCGGCTCGGTGGACTTCACTAATATATCGCTCAAAACGCGTAAGTTTTCCGATTATGAAGAAATAGACGGCGTAAACGTGCCTTACT
This sequence comes from uncultured Clostridia bacterium, assembly GCA_934230055.1. Lineage (GTDB taxonomy): Bacteria > Bacillota > Clostridia > Christensenellales > Borkfalkiaceae > UBA1259. The sequence continues at coordinate 1,287 of CAKQEE010000099.1, read as the reverse complement.
ATTCTTCGGATAAAAAAATAAATTTTACGGCATATGCGCCGCCCACGGTTGAAAACTGGGCGGCAACCATAAACAATCCCGAACTTCTTACGCCCGCGCAATACAGACTTATGGCGGAAGCGGGGTTTACCAAAGCTCTTGCGCTATACGAGGGGCGTTCCGGACATAAACAAAACTTTATAGACGTATGGACGAGATATAAAGCCGGTGCCGCTACGATAGAAGACGTTAAAGCCGCAGTCGCGCTCGTAAACGCAGACTGTGAAACGGACGCGCTCAAAGCGCTTGACGTAGCGGAAAGATACGGAATTAAATATTATGTTCTGAACAACCTTTTTTTTGAAATGATAACTAATTCCGCGTTCGACAAAGAAGATTACGAAACGCTCGTAGGACTTTTCTTTGAAAACAACGGTTATACGGGTAAGGGCGCGTATGCGGGCAATTTTTTGCAGGACGAACCTTCCGCGGACAGCACTGAAGCTCTTGAAAAAGTTAAAGCCGCGGCGGAAGCGTATCTTGCGTTATATCCGAACGGCGAGCCTTACGTAAACCTTCTTCCGGGCGGCGCGACGAACGCGAAATATACCGCATATCTCGATTATTATTTCGATAATCTTGCGGGGTTGTTAGGGTATGCGTCTTTCGACGATTACGTGCTTGACGTAAACGGGAAAAGTTATTCGATAAGCGAATATCATCTTTCAAATCTTATGCAGGTTGCTTCGAGAGTGAAAAGTTATAACGACGCGAATGTCGCGGATATAGCTCTTCGCACTTACGTTTATGCGCTTTCGCAAAACGAAAGTGGACACGACAACAGGGCGATATCCTCCGTAAACGATATTCGTTTTCAGGTATATTCCGCCCTTTGTTTCGGTTCCACGGAGTTTACGTATTATTGTTATGCGCCTTCCTCCGCTTCAGAAACGGATAAGCAGAGCGGATTGATAGATTTCTATACCGGTGAAACCACGGACGTTTACGGCTGGGCTAAAACCGTAAACAACGAAGTACACGCCTTTGAAAGCGCGCTTACGGGTTTCAAGTGGAAAGGCGTTATGACGCACGACTACAAAAAATATTTCTGGGAATCTTCTAACAAACAATTCAAACAGATAGAAAGCAGCAAGCTTTCCTCTTATAAGGGTATCGCGGGTATCGGCGGAAACGTAGATTGTCTTACCGGCGTGTTCGAGGACGCGAGCGGAAACGACGCTTACGTTATAATGAACTACGGCGATCCCAAAACGGCGGGTAGCGGAAAAGTGGAAGTAACCTTGAACG
>CAKQEE010000098.1 GCA_934230055.1 uncultured Clostridia bacterium | reverse complement strand
GGACCTATGGGCGTTTCCGAAAACCCCTGCTTCGCAAACGGTACCATTGCGGTAGCCAAGGCTCTTGCGGATACGGACGCAACCACCATTATCGGCGGCGGCGATTCCGCGGCGGCTGTAACTAAGCTCGGCTTTGCGGATAAGATGACGCACATTTCTACCGGCGGCGGCGCGTCGCTCGAACTTTTCGAGGGCAAGAAGCTCCCCGGTATCGAATGTCTTAACGACAAGGACTAATCGGCGGAGTGAGCAGTACACTTTTCGTAACCGGCGTTGCGTTGATGAGTATGGAGCATTTACGCGCGCAGAAGGTTAAAGCTTTTTACGTCTTGAATTCGGGAGAAAAAGAAATGGATAACGAACTTATATCTTCGCTTACGGGCAAAAAAGTCGTCGTAAAAACGCTCGGAGACTACGCGGAAGGCGTGGCGGGCGGCGTTAAGAGCGGATTTCTCGTTATTCAAAGCCCAAAAAACGACGGGAAAGACACGCTCATAAACATTACTACAATAGAAACGATAAAAATAAAGAAATAATATAAAGAAGGACTTACACAATGAGAAAACCTATTATCGCAGGCAACTGGAAAATGAATAAAACGGCAAAAGAAGCCGCAGAACTTATCAACGAACTTAAACCCCTCGTGGTTAAATCCAAACCCGAAGTTGTGGTTTGCGTACCTTATACCGACCTTTGGACGGTTGCGGAAGCCGTTAAGGGCAGCAAAATAAAGCTCGGCGCGGAAAACGTCGCTTGGGCGGACAGCGGCGCGTTCACCGGCGAAATTTCTGCGGAAATGCTTAAAGAAATCGGCGTGGAATACGTTATCATCGGACATTCGGAACGTCGCCAGTATTTCGGCGAAACGGACGAAAGCGTTAATAAAAGACTTAAACAAGCACTTAAAAACGGCTTGAAGCCCATAGTTTGCGTAGGCGAAACCCTTACCGAACGCGAAAAGAACAGAACGAAACGCGTTCTTAAAAAACAGGTTCTCGAAGGTTTTGCGGATATTCCCGCCGAAGATTTCGAGAATATCGTTATCGCGTACGAACCCGTTTGGGCTATCGGCACCGGCAAAACCGCTACCGCGGACGAAGCGAACAAGACTATCGGATATATCAGAACGCTCGTTAAAAAGACTTGGGGACAAGAAGTCGCAAAGGCTCTCCGTATTCAGTACGGCGGCAGTATGAAGCCCGCAAACGCGAAAGAGCTTATGGCTATGAGAAATATAGACGGCGGTCTTATCGGCGGCGCGGCGTTGAAAGCAAACGACTTTGCGGCAATCGTAAATTACAAAGACTGATTAACAAAAGGCACGCCTTAAACGTGCCTTTTATATAAGAGTGATATTTATGAAAAAACCTTATTGCATAATAATTATGGACGGTTACGGTTACAGCCCCGAAAAAAAGGGCAACGCCGTTGCCGCAGCGGACAGTAAGAACGTAAACTACTATCTCGAAAATTATCCCTCCACCTTAATCGGCGCAAGCGGCATGGACGTAGGTCTTCCCGAAGGTCAGATGGGTAATTCGGAGGTAGGACATCTCAATATCGGCGCGGGAAGAGTGGTTTATCAGGATTTAACGAAGATTACCAAGAGTATTTCGGACGGCGATTTCTTTACTAATCCCGCTCTCATAAAGGCGATAGATAACGCCGTGAAAAAGGATAAAAACCTGCACTTATACGGGCTTTTGTCCACGGGAGGCGTACATTCGCACATAACACATTTATACGCGCTTTTGGAGCTTGCCAAAAAATCGGGCGTAAAGAATACTTACGTCCATTGCTTTATGGACGGCAGAGATACCGATCCCTGCTCGGGCGCGGAATTTATCGGCGAGCTGGAAGCGGAAATGAAAAAGCTTTCTTACGGTAAAATCGCTTCCGTATGCGGCAGATACTACGCTATGGACAGGGACAACAACTGGGACAGAACGGAAAAAGCTTACGATATGCTCACTTTGGGCAACGGCTTAAAGGCTGTAAGCGCGTCGGAAGCCATTAAGGAAAGCTATAATAGCGGCGTTACGGACGAATTCGTTCTGCCTACGAACATCGTGGAAAACGACAAGCCCGTCGCGCTTATCGAAAAGGGCGATTCCATAATATTCTTTAACTTCCGCCCCGACAGAGCGCGCCAGATTACCCGCGCGTTTTCGCAGGAAGAATTCACGCCGTATACGGACGCGGAAAAGGGCAAGGATATGTATTTTGTAAGGAAAACGGGCTTTCTTGCACCGATTTATACGGGATTTGCGGTTTACGATGCTTCTTTTAAGGGAGTGAACGTCGCTTTCCCGCCGGACGAAATAAAGAATACTCTTCCGCAATATCTCGCATCTCTCGGCAAAACGCAGCTTCATATAGCGGAAACGGAAAAGTACGCGCACGTAACTTTCTTTTTCAACGCGAAGTTAGAGGCTCCCGTAGAAGGCGAAACGCGTATCGTTATACCTTCGCCGAAGGTCGCTACTTACGACTTGAAGCCCGAAATGAGCGCGTACGAAGTGGCGGACAAGGCTGTGGAAGAACTCGGAACAGGCAAGTACGACGTTATGGTTCTTAACTTTGCCAACTGCGACATGGTAGGGCATACGGGCGTTTACGAAGCTGCCGTAAAGGCGGTTAAAACCGTTGACGAGTGCGTTAAAAAGGTTGTGGATAAAGTCCTCGAAATGGGCGGCGAAGCGATTATCACGGCAGACCACGGCAACGCGGACAAGATGGTAGACGAAAACGGTCATCCGTTCACGGCGCATACGACTAACCTCGTTCCGCTCGTTATCGTGGGGGAAAGGTTTAAGGGCAAAAAGCTTCCGCATCCGTTCCCCGAACAAAAGGACGGCAGACTTTCGGACATCGCGCCCACTCTTCTTACGATGATGGGTATTCCCGTTCCGAAAGAGATGACGGGCAGAAGCCTTATTTAGTCTTTTTCCGCAAAACCTGTTTTTTATCGGCGATAAATTAAGCGCGTAAATCGGGCGCGTGAAATAAGCCCGCGCCCCCGCATAAAAAAGCTTTCGGCGGCAGTATTGTCGCAAAGTAGCGTAGCTGTTGCGATTTAAGGCGAAAAAATGCCCGAAAGTGCTTAAAAACAGTTGATAAAAAGTAAAGATTGTGTTACAATATTTCTACTTTATGAAAACGGCGCGCCGCGTGCGCGACTTGGGAGATAAAAATGAATTTGTACGATATGCTTTTGGCAACCGGTGGATTTTGGGACGTTTGGCCCACGGTTAAAATAATCGCGCTCATCGTTTTGGCGATTGCCGCGTTGTTTATAATACTCGTGGTTATGTTTCAACCGGGAAATTCCTCCGGCGTAAGCGCGCTCGGCGGGCAGACCGAAACTTTTTTGGGTAAGAATAAAAGCAAGACCTTTGAACACAAAATGAGAAAGCTTACGGTTATAAGCGGCATAATCTTTGCCGTGTTATCCATAGCGTTCGCAATCGTTGCGTTGTTCGCTTCAAAGTAATTCCTGAAAAGACTATTTTCGGCGGTTCCGTGCTGTTTTCGCGGGATCGCTTTTTAATTTTTTGCGTTCCTGCATAAACCCGAAGGTTTCGGAGTATGTTTTATGAAAAAAGAGATTATACGCGGCGTTTTGCAAGGTAACGAAAGGGGTTACGCCTTTCTTATACCCGAAGAGCCGAAAAATTATAAGGAAGCTTTTGCCGCGGAGGGTTCGGCGGGCGAAGGCGATTTTTATTCAAAAAGCGCGTCGGGGGAGACTATAAAACCGTCGCCAAAGTCTGCCTTAAAGTCGGCTTCTCGCGGGGAACAGGCGGAACGCAAAGACTATTTTATCCCTCATTCGGAACTGAAAGGCGCGATGCACGGCGATACGGTGCTTGCGGAAACGACGGAAACCTTCGGAGAGCGCGGGGAACGCGGTGGGAGAACGACTGCGAGAGTGCTTAAAATTCTCGAAAGGGGAATAAATGAAGTCGTCGGTACCTATTTTTCGGCACGCTCGGGCGGATTCGTTCGCCCCGACGACTGCAAGTATTTTACCGATATATTTATCCCGTTCGGAAAAGGTTTAAGGGCAAAAGCGGGCGACAAAGTCGTTTGCAGAATACTTGCATACCCGAAAAAGCAAAGCCCCGAAGGGATAGTTACCAAAATTCTCGGCAGACAGTTCGAGAAAAAGGCGGAGCTTGCTTCCGTTTTATACGAATTTAAGTTAAGAGAAAAATTTCCGCTGTCCGTTATAGAAGAAGCCGCGGCTCTTTCCGAAAAGATTTCCGCAAAGGAAATAAAAAAGAGAAGAGATTTTCGCGAAGAAACCGTGTTCACGATAGACGGCGACGACGCGCGCGATTTCGACGACGCCGTTTCGATTGAGAAAACCGCCGAAGGCTATGCTCTCGGCGTGCATATCGCGGACGTGAGCGCGTTCGTAAAAGAGAGCGGCGATATAGACGAAGAAGCCTTCGAGCGCGGCACGAGCGTGTATTTTCCGGAAAAGGTTATACCGATGCTCCCCGAAAGGCTTTGCAACGACCTTTGTTCGCTCGTGGAGGGCAAGGATAGGCTCACTCTTTCGTGCCTAATGAAGTTCGATAACTGCGGGCGGCTTATCGACAGAGAAATTTGCCCGTCGGTTATAAACAGCCGCGCAAGGCTTACCTATTCGGAGGTTCAAAGCCTAATTAACGGCACTTCTCTCAAAGAGGCGAAAGCGCAAAGCGTACGGCAAGAGCTTTTAACGATGAAAGAACTTGCGGAAATTTTACGGGCAAGGCGTTCGGAAAAGGGCAGTGTCGATTTAGAAGTTAAAGATTCGGAAATCACGGTAGATAAAAACGGCGAAATAGAAGTTCGTGCCGCCGAGAAGGACGAAGCGCACGGACTGATAGAAGAATTTATGATTGCGGCAAACTGCGCCGTTGCGGAGTACGCTTATTATCTTTCCGTTCCGTTCGTTTACCGCGTGCATGAAAAACCCACGGAAGAACGGCTCGTGCGGTTTTACGATTTTCTCGCGGGACTCGGCATAACCGCAAGAAGAAACAGAGAGGGAATATATTCTTCCGACTTTCAAAAGATTCTTAACGCCGCGCAGGGTTCGGCGGCTTTCCCGCTCGTGAACAGGGTTATGC
>CAKQEE010000097.1 GCA_934230055.1 uncultured Clostridia bacterium | reverse complement strand
GTTATAACCTGCCGTTTGGCGGTGATACCCGTAGGCGAAACCACCGAAAAGCTTTGTTACGAGTTTTCGGGAACGATGAACGGCGAAACCTATTACGTTTATATAGACGCGGCTTCCGGTAAACAAACGGAAATGTTTAAGGTTGTAAAATCTTCCGAAGGAGAACTTCTTATGTAAGCTTACAAAGCTTATATAACCGGAAAAATAATAAAGAGGCGAAAGTACGGCGTTAAGCGCGTGTTTCCGTCTCTTTTTTACGCGTTTTTTCGGGCGGGTTTATTTTTTGTTCAGCAAAATACATTCTCCCGTCACCGCGGACTGAAACATCATCCAGTATCCGTCGCCCGAAAGGTCGAACACGGAAAGGGGAATAAAAGAACAGTAAGGGGCAAGCTCTTCGGGCGCGTTTTCGGAGTAAGCCCCCGGTACGCCGTAGCAAATATATTTTTCTTCGCCGCACTCCCTTATAACGCCCACCACGTAGAATTTATTTTCGGAATAATTCACGCGGGAAAAATCGCCGTCGGGGAAAAGCTTTTTCAGGGAGCCTTCCTCGGGAAATTTATCGAAAATCTCTTTAAGCTCTTCTTTCACCGTGAGGTAGTAAGGGCTTTGTTCCGAATACCGCTTGCCGCCGAGAGAATCCTTTTCATCTTCACCGCCGCAATAATCCTCTTCGCGCGTTTTTGCTTCTTCCTCGTTGCCGATAAAAGACAGTTCATTTTTAGCCCTATCGCAATCATTTTTCTCTTCCTCCGTCATATAATAATTTTCGGTCGCCACCGCTTCGTCGTCGTAAACGCAGGACGGTTCTTTCTCTTGGAAAAGCGTCTGCGTTTGCGTCTGCGGCGCGGCGTTTTTTTCCGTTTCTTTTAATTCTTCGTTCAAGTGAACGGTTACGTGCGCGGCTTTGATAGGTTTCGGCGCGGGCTTTGCCGATTCTTCCGCTTTAAGCCGCGCTTTTCTTATTTGCAGACACTTTTCCGCCGCCGCGCTTTTAACGTCCGTAACAGTAAGCTCGCACTCTTCCGTTCTGCCGAAGGAGATAAGAACAGGAATATCTCCCTCTATAAAGCACACGCCCGCGGCAAAACCCTTTTCCGTTTTCGGAACCCTTTCCATAACCCGCGCAAAAGAGGTAGGTCTTGCGCCGAGGGCGTAGTAAAAAATTTCGCCGCCGTCCGATAATATAAAAGAGTAAGTGCCGCGCCCGAACGAGCGAAAATTTACGAAAGAAAGAAAAAGATTCGCAACGCCCTCTTCTATTTCCACGCGCGCGATTCCGCTTATCGGTTTGTCGCAAACGGAATATCCCTGTTCAATCTCTTTTAAAACGAAAGTTTTCTTAAAAAATCGCATATCGGTTTTATCTCCCCCCATAAAAACTGTCGCCGTAACTACGGTTTAAATATATATTCTTTCATAAAGAAAAAAATGACGCGTTTTGCCGTTAAACCGCGAATAAGGTAAAAAGGCGAGGTTGTGATTTGCGGGGGCGGGGGAAGAACGGGCAGACGTGGGAGAGGCGAGCGGGGGAAAACAGTTTTTTCGCTTAAAAAAGCCGTAATCGTACAAATTCGGCGGAAGTGTTAAAAGCAGAAAGAAGGAAATTTTCCGAAAAAGTTGAACGGCGGCGTTTTTTTTGGTACAATGTTACGGGAAGATATTACGCAAAGAAAAGGAAAAACGCGCGATGAGCAGAACGAAGGAGAAAAAAATCGTTTTTTATACGGACGAACTAAACGACGATTTCGCCGTAACCCGTAATCGGAAAGCGAAAAAGATTACGGGAAAGTACGACTACTTAAAAGACGGCAGACCCGTATGGAAGCTTTTCCGCACGTTTTTATACCGTATGATAGCAACGCCCGTCGCCTTTATCTATATGCTTTTTAAGGGTATAAAAATAAAAAACCGCAAGGCTTTGAAAAAAATCAAGGGCGGGTATTTTTTGTACGGCAATCATACGCAGGGTGCGGGAGACGCTTTTACGCCGTCTCTTCTCACTTTTCCGAAGCGCGCTAACATTCTCGTTTCGCCGCAGGCGGTTTCCATTCCCGTTGTCGGGAGCTTCGTTCCGCTCGTGTGCGGTCTGCCCGTGCCTTCCGATATTGCGGCAACAAAGCACCTGCATAAGGCAATGCAAAAGCTTTTAAACAAAAAGCAGGCAATGGTAATTTATCCCGAAGCGCACATTTGGCCTTATTATAACGGGATAAGAAATTTTTCCGCCGCTTCGTTCGCATATCCGTTTGCTTTCGGCGTTCCTGCGGTGGGTTTTGCCGTTACCTATCGGCAAAGGAAAATTTTTAAGAACGCAAAGCCGTTCGTTACGGTTACGGTAAGCGAACCGATTTACCCCGAGGCTTGCGAAAATAAGCGCGAAATGCGCGACAAAATTTACGAATTTATGACCGCCACAGCGGAGCGGGAAAAAAGCTTCGCATATATCGAATATGTAAAAAAGGAGAAAGAAGAATGAAAATAACGGTGGTTTGCGACGTTTTAGGCAAGGAAAACAACGGCGTTACAATTGCCGCAATGAACCTTATCCGCTACCTGAAAGAAGCGGGACACGAAGTAACGGTGCTTTGCGCGGATGCGGACAAGCTGGGAAAAAAGGGTTACTTCGTGGTGCCGAACAGAGATTTTAAGATGTTCAACGCCTATCTTGCAAAAAACGGGGTGTCGCTTGCCGCGCCTTGCAGGGAAATTATAGAGCAGGCGATAGATGGCGCGGACGTTATCCACATAATGCTTCCGTTTTCTTTGGGGCAGGCTACCGCGAAGATTGCGGAAGAAAAGAAAATCCCCATGACGGCGGGCTTCCATCTTTTGGCAGAAAATTTTTCCACCCATATTTTTATGAGCAAGTCTAAGCTCGTAAATCACCTTACCTACGAGCATTTTCACAATATGTATAAGCGCGTGGACGCCATTCATTACGTTTCGCAATATCTGCGCGACGTTTACGAGGGTATGTACGGCAAAACCAACGGCTACGTTATATCCAACGGCGTAAACGAAATTTTCACTCCGAAAGAGGGCGAAAAAAAAGAGGACGGCTTTATAGACGTTCTTTATACGGGCAGGTATTCAAAGGAAAAATCGCATAAAGTGCTTATAGAGGGCGTTTCAAAATCTCGGTATAAAGATAAAATCCGCCTGACCTTTGCGGGCGGCGGACCGTTAAAAGAAAAGCTGGAAAAGGAAGCGGAAATTCTGCCGATAAAACCGCGGTTTGGGTTTTACGGAAGGAACGAAATGGTGGACTTGGATAGAAGCGCGGACCTTTACGTTCACGCCGCGGAGTACGAGGCGGAGGGGATAGGATGTCTGGAAGCGATAGCTTGCGGAACGGTTCCCATAATAAACAACGCGCCCAAGAGCGCGACTAGATTTTACGCGATAGACGAAAGAAGCCTTTTCGATTATAACGACGCCGACGACCTTGCGAAAAAGATAGACTGGTGGATAGAACACCCCGAAAAAAGGAGAGAATACGAAAAGAAATACGCCGCTATGGCGCGTGAAAAGTTTGACCGCGGCGTGTGTATGAAAAAAATGGAGCAAATGCTGATTGAAACCGCGGCTATAAAAAAGCGGTAAAAAAGCGGGAAGAAGGCGGCGCGTAAATTCGCCGCCGATAGCCGAGAAAAGACAAAAACACCGACTAAAAGTATAAAAAGACAAAGCCGCGCGGGCGAAGTTGCCCGCGCGGCTTTAATCTTAAAAAACCGTTTTATAAAATTTTACTTATTTTCGGACTTGTTTTCCGGCGGAATTACTTTCACCGTAAGGTCGCCCGCTTCTTCCTCTACTTTAAGGGTGCTGTTCGGGGCGAGGTCGGTTTCCAAAATCTTTTTAGCGAGCATAGTTTCCACTTTGCTTTGCAAATACCTCTTCAAAGGTCTTGCGCCGTAAACGGGATCGTAGCCGTGTTCCGCAATAAAGTTCTTGGCGCCTTCCGTCACTTCGAGGCGCAGTCTCCTTTCTTCCGTTCTCTTTTTAAGGGAGTTCAATAAAAGGTCTATTATGCCCGTAATATTCGCCCTCGAAAGCGGCTTGTAAAGAATTATTTCGTCAAGCCTGTTGAGGAATTCGGGGCGGAACGACTGCTTTAACAAGGCGTTTACTTCCGCTTTCGCGCTTTCGTTTATCTCGCCCGTTTTTTCGTCTATTCCTTCCAGAATATAGTTGGAGCCGAGGTTAGAGGTAAGGATTATAACGGTATTCTTAAAGTCTACCGTGCGTCCCTGCGAATCGGTCACTCTGCCGTCGTCAAGAATCTGCAAAAGAATATTGAACACGTCGGGGTGCGCCTTTTCTATTTCGTCGAACAAAATAACCGAATAGGGTTTGCGCCTTACCGCTTCGGTAAGCTGACCGCCCTCTTCGTACCCCACGTATCCCGGAGGCGCGCCGATAAGCCTCGACACGGAGAATTTCTCCATATATTCGGTCATATCTATACGGATAAGGTTAGATTCGTCGTCGAAAAGACTTTCCGCAAGAGTCTTTGCAAGCTCCGTTTTACCTACGCCCGTCGGTCCTAAAAACATAAACGAGCCTATCGGACGGTTTGGGTCCGCAATGCCCGCGCGGGAACGCATAATCGCTTCCGCAACCTTTTCCACCGCTTCGTCTTGCCCTACTACGCGCTTATGCAGAATGTCGGGAAGGTGCAAAATCTTTTCTCTTTCGCCTTCCATAAGCTTGGAAAGGGGAATACCCGTCCAGCGGGAAACCACCTTTGCAATCTCTTCTTCCGTAACGGTGTTGCGAAGAAGGGTGTTCGTTTGTTTGCCTTCTCTGCCTTTCGCTTCTTCAAGCCGCTTCGTAAGGTCGGGAAGAGTGGAATATTTAAGCTTTGCCGCGTGTTCGTAGTCGGCGTTTCTCTGCGCCGCCTCTATTTCCGCGTTCACCTTTTCTATTTCCGATTTAAGGTCGGAAACTTCGTGAATACTCTTTTTCTCGTTTTCCCATTGCGCCTTCATCGCGTTGAACTTTTCGCGCAGATCCGCAAGCTCTTTTCTTATTTCTTCGAGCCGCGCGATGCTCAATTCGTCCGTTTCCTTTTTGAGGGCGGTTTCTTCTATTTCGAGTTGCATAATCTTTCTGGAAATCTCGTCCATTTCGGTAGGCATAGAGTCTATTTC
>CAKQEE010000096.1 GCA_934230055.1 uncultured Clostridia bacterium | reverse complement strand
AACTGCTCTTCGCGCTTTTCGTTAAGGCTTTTTTCTCTTGCTTTAAGCTCCTCGAATTTGGCAAGAAGGTTCTCTTTTTCTATCGAAACCGCGCCCTTGTTCATTTTAAGGTCTGAAAGCGATTCCAAAGATTCTATAATTTTCTTTCTGCTGCTTACAGCAAGCTCTTCGCCGACGGTTATTTTTTCGTTGAGGGTTAAAAGCCTTTTATAAAGCTCTTCCGATTTTGCGGAAAGCTCTTTAAGTTCTTTTTCCGCGCGCGCTTTTTCTTCTTCGTTCGCGGAAACGGAATCGGCGCAATCTTCGAGAAGCTTTTTATCCTCCGAAATCTCCTTTTCCGCGCGTTCTATCTGACTTAACAGATAAGAAATCTTTTGATCGAAAAGCTGTTTCGCACCCGTCGATTTTTCCATTCCGACGCGTTTTTCCAAAAGCTCTTCGTTATAATTCTTCAGTTTTTCATCCGCTTCTTCTATATCGGAAAAAATCTTGTCGTACTCTTTTTGAGCTTCTTCCGTTTCCTGTCCGCGAAGCGCGGTTTCCTGCAAAATGCCCTCTATTCGTATGTTGATTTTGCCCTTTGCCGTCGCAACGCCGTCTACCTTACAAATATAGGTATTAAGCTCGTGGCGTTTAAGACTTTCCGAAAGCTCGTTAAACTCTCTCGCTTTTTCCGCCTGCCTTTCAAGCGGCGCAAGCTGGTTTTCTATTTCCGTTAAAATGTCTACGTATCTCACGAGGTTTTCGTGAGTGCGTTCGAGCTTTCTTTCCGATTCGTTCTTTCTCGCTTTAAATTTGGAAATGCCCGTGGCTTCCTCGAAAATCGCCCTTCTGTCCTCGGGCTTTGCGGACATAATCTCTTCCACCTTACCCTGTCCGATTATCGTATAGCCTTCTTTACCTATTCCGCACTCGTGCAAAAGGTCTACTATATCTTTAAGCCTTGCGGGCTGCTTGTTTATAAAATACTCGCTCTCGCCGCTTCTGTATAACTTTCTCGTTATAATGATTTCGTTATAATCGAGCGAAAACATTTTGTTGGAGTTATCGAAGTATAAAGAAACTTCGCAATAAGAAAGCGATTTTCTGTTTTGCGTACCCGCGAAAATAACGTCTTGCATACTGGATCCGCGCAGCGTTTTTGCAGACTGCTCGCCAAGCACCCATCTTATGGAATCGGCAACATTACTCTTTCCGCAACCGTTCGGTCCTACTATTCCGGTTATGCCCTCGCCGAATTTTATTTCCGCCTTATCCGCGAAAGATTTAAATCCGAATATTTCTACCTTTTCAAAATTCAATCTTCGTTACCTTCCTCTTTTTCTAACGTCTCTAAAAGAGTCGCCGCCGCGCGGCTTTCCGCCGCTTTTTTGCTTTTTCCCGTTCCTTCCGCCGTAAAAGCTTCGCCCGCTTTTGCAGTCACCTTAAACATAGGCGCGTGCGCAGGACCCGTTTGTTCGGTCAGCTCGTAAACAACCCGTCCCAAACGCTTTTTCTGAACATATTCTTGAAGCGCGGTTTTGCTGTCCGAACAAACCTTTTGCGTAGAAACAACCGAACCGCCTGCCTTTTCATACTCCGCAATAAGCGTTCTTTTTATAAAGCTTTCCGCCGCGGCTATCCCTCCGTCGAGATAAATCCCGCCGACGACGGATTCGTATATACTCGAAAAAAGCTTTTCTTCAGTATTCGCTCTGTTTACAAGACCGTTACCTAAAAGCGTCAGCTCGCAAAGCCCTGTTTTCTTTACGATTGCAAGTAGCGGTTCTTTGGAAACGAGACCTCTTCTTAAATCGGTAAGTTTACCTTCTCTTTCGTTAAACCTGCGATAAAGATACTCCGTCACTACGAGTTCCAGAACGGCGTCGCCCAAAAATTCAAGACGCTCGTTGGAATTTTCGCCGTGGTCGTTTGCATAGGAAGAATGTGTAAAACACAGTTTCAAAAGTCCTTTGTCCTTAAAAACGTAGCCGAGCTTTTCTTCCGCCCTGTCCGCTTCGAAAATCATAAAGCCGTTCCCGCGGAAGCCTCTTCGGTTTTTTCCGCACCGCTTTGCTCGCTTAACGCAAGTTTTTCTTTAATTCTTTCGATTATATTAAGCTCGGAATATTCCGCCGCTTGCAAAACGGCGTTTTTAATCGCTTTTCTTTTGGAAGAACCGTGCGCTTTTATAACTATTTTGTTCACGCCGAGAAACAGCGCGCCGCCTTTTTCGTTGTAATCGAGCTTCTTTTTTACAGCCTTAAACGTAGGCTTTAACAAAGCTCCGCCTATTTTGCCGCGGAACGAGGAATGTATTCCCTCTTTCAACGAAGAAAAAATCGCGTTCACGGCACACTCCAAGCTTTTAAGGCACACGTTGCCGGAAAATCCGTCCGTCACGATAATATCGTATTCTCCGGAAAGAACCTCCCTCGCTTCCGTATTTCCCTTAAAGTTTATTCCTTTTTCCTCTTTAAGAAGAGGGAAAACTTCGTGATTTAACGCGTTCCCCTTCTCGTCTTCCGTACCGTTTGAAAGTAGCGTGCAAGAGGGATTTTTAATTCCCACAGCTTCCGCGTAAGCCGTTCCCATAACGGCGAATTGAATAAGATTTATGCTTTTACAGTCCGCATTCGCGCCCGAATCCAATAAAAAAACGTTTTTGCCCTCTTTCATAGTTGGCAAAATCGGGCAAAGTGCGGGGCGATTAACCCCTTTTATTCTGCCGAGTTTAAGCGTTGCCCCCACGAGTACCGCGCCGGTAGAACCCGCCGAAACGAAAGCTTTTGCCTCTTCGTCCTCTTTAAGGGTTTTGAATCCGATGCATATACTGCTGTTCGGTTTTCTTCTTACGGCGACGGTGGGTTCCTCTTCGCAGGCGATAACCTCTTCCGCGTGCAGAATTTCTACGCGATCCTTAATATTTTCGCAGGCGGTTTTTTCTATAATATTTTCATCTGATAAAAGGGCTTTTATCTTCCCTTCGTCGCCTATTAAAACGAGCTTAAAACCCTCTTTTTCCGTAAGCGCGGCTAATGCCCCCGCAACTACCTCTTCGGGGGAATTGTCTCCGCCGAAAGCGTCTACTAAAATTTTGTTCAACTCTCGAACACTCCTTCGATTTCTTTTGAGAAATTGCCTTTTTAGCCTTCTAAGGTGCCTACCGTTCTCGGGAAGGGCAAAACGTCTCTTATATTGCCTATTCCCGTTAAGTACATAACCATTCTTTCAAATCCCAAGCCGAAACCGGAATGTACCACTCCGCCGTATTTGCGAAGGTCGAGGTAAGCTTTGTAATCTTCCGCTTTAAGTCCGCATTCCGCCATACGCTTTTCCAGAATTTCCGTACGCTCTTCTCTTTGAGAGCCTCCTACAAGCTCTCCGATACCGGGAACGAGCAAGTCCGCGGCGGCAACCGTTTTCCCGTCGTCGTTAAGACGCATATAAAAGGCTTTTATTTCCTTCGGGTAATCTGTTAAGAATACGGGTTTTTTGAAAACTTCTTCCGTGATATATCTTTCGTGTTCGCTTTGAAGGTCGACGCCCCAGTACACGGGCGCGTCGAATCTGTCCTTCACCTTTTCGAGAATGGAAATCGCTTCCGTATAAGAAAGCCTTACGAAGTCGCTGTCCGCAACGTGTTTAAGTCTTTCTATAAGCCCGCTATCAACGAATTTGTTAAGAAATTCAATCTCTTCCGAACAAGTTTCCATAACTCTCGAAATAACGAATTTTACCATGGCCTCCGCACAGTCCATATCGTCCGCAAGGTCCGCAAAGGCAAGCTCCGGCTCTATCATCCAGAATTCCGCGGCGTGACGAACGGTGTTCGAGTGTTCCGCACGGAATGTCGGTCCGAACGTATACACGTTTGAATAAGCCATAGCAAAATTTTCTACGTCGAGCTGACCGGAAACGGTAAGACTCGCTTTTTTACCGAAGAAATCTTCTTTATAATCCGCCGTACCCTCTTCCGTTTTGGGAACGTTATCGAGATCTAAGGTAGTCACCTGAAACATTGCGCCCGCCCCCTCGCAGTCGCTACCCGTGATGATGGGCGTATGCACGTATACGAAGCCGCGGTCGTTAAAGAATTTGTGAATTGCAAAAGCCGCTTCGCTCCTTATTTTGAACACGGCGTTAAAGGTGTTCGTTCTGGGGCGAAGATGCGGAATACTTCTTAAAAACTCCATGGAATGGCGTTTCTTTTGAAGAGGATAGTCGGGCGTAGATGTACCGAGAACTTCCACCTCTTCCGCACTTATCTCGAAAGGCTGTTTGTTTTCGGGCGTAAGAACGAGCTTTCCCGTAACCTTAAGGCACGCGCCGACGTTTTGTTTTGCAACCTCTTCGTAATTAGCGATCTTTTCTCTTGCGAAAACTATCTGGCAATTCTTAAAATAAGAACCGTCGTTCAGCTCTATAAATCCGAACGATTTGCTGTCTCTTATCGTTCTTGCCCAACCGCAAACGGTAACCTTTTTATCGGAATACTCCGCGGCGTTTTTGAATATTTCTTTTAACTCCGTTCTTTTCATATCTGTCACTCCGCATAATTATAATTATACCGTTATATTGTACCACATTTTTACTCGTTTTTCAATCGTTTAAAACTAAAAAACCGCCGTGTGGGCGGTTTTTTCCGTAATTATCTTTATTAAGCCTGTTTTTCGAGCGTAATTCCTTCGGGAAGAGTATATTCCGTATGAATTTTGCCGCCCGTTACCTCGTGAGAAATCTCTATTATTCCGTAAGGCGTGGGTATTTTTCCTTTCGCTTTTTTTAGCCCCATAAGGTCGGGTTCGATTTTTATGGTTTTTCCGCCGACGGAAGTGAATTTAACGCCCAGCACTCTTTCCATAAGGAACGGAACGGGACCGCACGCCCAGCCGTGGCAAAGACTTAATCTATACCCGCCGTAGCAATACTTGCCGAAAGCGCTATGTATATCTTTAAGCCCCTCGGGCGTAAGTTCGTCTATTCTGCCGCTGCCGATAAGCCACTCGGGTTCGTAGCTCTCCCAAAAGGTAGTCGCACCGCGATCCAACATTCCGCCGTAGAATTCTTTCATTGCAAAAAGCGCTTCTTCACCCTTTCCCATATCCGCAAGAGCGTTTAGTATATACGAACTTATAAAAGTGGAAAAACCTTCCGCGCCGCCGCCCGTAAGGATCTCTTTCGCCTTTTCACCGGGCGTATAACCGAGCGCGTAAAGGGAAGCCACCGCTTTGGAT